>JADJVA010000011.1 GCA_016716765.1 Bdellovibrionales bacterium
AAACTTGGTTGCCATCTGTGACATCCCAATTATCGGGAAGAGAAAGAACAAAGCGAATAATATTGCATGTCTGAGAAAATACATACTCACAAACGCCTCCACCGTAGATCGAACAGATTGGCACAATATAGCGATAACAAACTGTGGAATTCCCCAGAAAAACTGGATAGTTTCTCAGGCGGCATTTAGTGTTGATTCATACTCCAAAGGACTTTGATAACCAAACGATGAATGCAATCTTTTTTTATTGTACCACGTTTCAATATACTCAAAAACTAAGATTCTCAACTCTGCTTCGGTTTTGTAGTCATGACGGTAAAGACACTCAGACTTGAATGACTTGAACCAACTCTCAACAATCGAATTGTCGTAGCAGTTTCCCTTGCGACTCATGCTCGGAATCACATCCTTCTTCTTTAGCAAAGCCAAAAATAATTTGCTCGCGTACTGAATCCCGCGGTCCGAGTGAAAGACGATCTTCGCTCTATTTCCGCAATTAGCCAATGCCATCTGCAGAGCATTCAAGACCCCGGTGGTTTCTAAACTGTCAGTGACCGACCAGCCCACAACTTTTCGGGTACAAACATCGAGAACTATGGCCAGATAGAAAAAGCCAGATCCAAATCTCAGATAAGTGATATCTCCGGCAAAGACCTGATTAGAGTCTTTGGGCAGATCATCCTCGATCCTGAAAACTCGTGGAGCAATTGGGCCCTCGTGGTTCGAATTAGTCGTTCTCACTCGATATTTTTTCTTTAATCGGGCATCCAATCCCATCTCCCTCATATACTTCGCAACAGTATTTTCACTTACAGAAAATCCCTTGCTCCTCAGCTCATGAAAGATCCTTGGTGAGCCATAGGTACTTTTGCTAGCTTTGAAAATCTCCTCAATTTCCTTGCAGATTTCCCTTTTTTTCGTCAAGAATTTGAACTGACTATTCGCTTTCCATTGGTAATACCCACTGGTACTCACCCCAAAATGTCTGCACAGGCGGTTGATAGGAACTTCATTTGAAAGGTCCAAAATCATTTGGAATTTCTCATTTGATCCTTTGATATGATCCCTAGGCTTTTTTTTAGAACATCGCTGACTTTGTTCAAATACTCATTTTCCTTTCTGAGTTCTCGAACCTCAAGCTCCAGTTCTTCATAGGTTTTCGCGCCGCTCGCAGCGCGACCTGATTGCGCTTCGATTTTCCATCGACGAATATTTGCCGGATTTATACCTAGATCTTGTGAGGCCTTTGTTGTTCCCATTTTCTCTGCTAAATCAATGGCTTCGGCCTTATACTCTTCTGAAAAAACCCTTCTCTTTGAACTCATTGTTATCTCCCATCGGTTTGTTTAAACCGCTCGAAGAAAACTGTCCACTATTTTTGGGGAACTCTACTGCCCAAGCTGAAATCACGCCTACCTACATCGGCATTTCCACATCGATGATAAATGGTGGCCGATTGCCTCAGCATCGAACAAGCAAAACCGTACGACCTAATTCCAACACGATACCATTGAGAGCCTTGTTGATCGCGAACATTTGCCTGCCAAATGAATGCAGCAAATCAACTGGCACAATTCGAGGAAATGTACGAATTCAATTCATCCAGAAACAACATCCAGCATATTAATACCGCAGAACAAGGGAAATTAATCGTACGGTAACGAGATTATTTCATTCGCATTATGATATTGACCTCAAATGTCACTAGCGAATGCAATCATTCATACTATACAAAGGGGTGTCTTATATGTATGGAATATTCTCGGCTGCGATTCTTATTTTCATTCTGTTATCTCCAGTAGCAAATGCTGATTCTCAATTCTACTCCAATGGTCAACAATGCGAGATTGGACACAACAAATCATGTCTTTCTCTTCTGGAAGGATGTTTGGCAGGAAAGGCTGCTGCCTGCTTTTACTTGGGCAATAGCCTGGCAATCAGAGACTTTATAAAGGACGCCATTTTTTTTACCAGAATGGCCTGCCTAGCCGGAGTCCCTGAAGGCTGTTTGAACCTTCCCTACCTACGTGAACGGCTTAGGATACTAAATTCCGAGATCAGCATTACCAGCTAATTTGAAGTGAATACGTAATCAAATGTGATTCTAGGCGGCCATTAATAACTTCGGCTAAAATATAAGGAAAGCGGAGCTTAATATGAGCAAGGAAAAAAATGGGTTACAAAATATTAGGGAAAAATACAAATTCGAAGGAACCGATGAGAATGGAACAAAATATCCGATTTTTGGAGCGCGGGAAAACAAGTCGTTAGTTGTGGACTACAATCCATCTGAGCTTCCTCTTATCAAATCCCCCCTAAATTTTTTAGCTCTGATGGATGACTCCATAAGCAAGCGATTTTTGTCGGCTTACAAAGAAGACATTATCAAGGCCTCAAAGTTTCACTCGGAACCCTCCATTAACATGAATAAGTATTTTGCATACTTCCATTTGGACGATAATGGCGTCCTCTCTCTCCAGACTAATGAGCACGATGAACCGATATTCCGAACCCTTGTTGATAATATTTCAGCAGGATTCAGGTCAATCTGTGAATTCAAGATCAATGAACATAGACGCAAATCTGATTTCAATCCTTGTCTGTCGCTTCTTAAGAGCGAGCCCATTTTTCTCTTCGACTATGAAATAAGGTCAAGCGATTCAAAAATGATCATAATTGTCCCGCACTACCTTGTGGAAATATATGAATCAAAATTTGGAGGAACTCAATTAATAGGTCAGGACCGCTTGCTAACGAATCCAAAGCCATTGCACCCATCAATTAAACTCGACGTACAATACGGAAATATTGATCTTGATCAACGCCTGATTGGCGAACTGAAGACAGGTGATGTCTTAATAATAGATTCCCTTCCGGGGGACCTTTTTAAGATTCTCTTAGATGATAAGGCTATTGCGCTAGGAGTTCCAGTCGTTGCTGATAACAGCATGGGGATCAGGATTGTAAAAATGCTTTAACGATCATATCCCAATTTGAAGTTGAATTTCAGCTGTCTGATGGCCCATGTACATTTTCTGAAAACGCGAACGAACTCTACGCTGAATATTCTGCTATTTTGCTATTAATAGGAGCGATTTATCTGCGAGTTTAATATACCTTGGAAAATCTTTGATCAAAAGCCCCTTGTGATCGATCCTTTTAAATACCTCAGTTGAGGCCAATTCTAAAGGTTTCCTCGTTCGACCATTATCGATAAAATCAAAAATAACGCGATCTTTCGAGACAGTACCCTTGGCAAGAAAGGTTCCATTTGTGCTTGATTCGTCACAAATCCTAACTTCTTTCTCTGAAAACCTAATCATGCAGTGCCCCATATAGTTGCCGGACTTAATAGAAGTGAGATCCGCATCTGGCAATAAAAGGACGCACAATCGTCCCGACAATTCTCTCTTCATTTCTTCAAATTCACTCTGAGCAATCGAAGTATTTCGTGATACTACGAAGGAAAAGGGAATTAATGAAGAAAGATACTTTAAGCCAAAACTAACCGAACCAATTTTGAATAGGATCATCTGACTAAGATTATCGATGGACCTACTTGATACCTGAAACACTTGAAGACCCTCAAGTAAATTTTGAGTTGCAAGAACATTCCCTCCAAGCTTCCGCACTCCACCGACTCCTAGGATGTCAAATGGGCTATGTTTTTCTGTATACCAATAATTCTTATATGGTTTGTCTCCATCCAACTCAGTTTCATCAACTATACTCCCGGCTGCTGATCGGGAAAATACCTTAATCCTCAAATTTGAAACCAATTCCTCAAGATCTCGGTAGATTGCCCGCTCAATACTTTCTGGTTCGACAGCCAACAGTGCCGCTACCCGAGAGGTGATCTCTCCTTTATCGAGCGAACCCCATCGATCTAGTACCTCGATCAGAGCCTGAATTCTCTTTGTCTTTGATATACCGGCCGGTTGTTTTGGCATTATATTCCTTGATAAAATCTAGCTGATGATCCCTTAAATCCATTTCGAACATAAATACAGACCCACGACTCTGGCCCGATTGCTTTAGGATTCGACTTAAGAAGTATCTTCTCATCGTGACCGCCGCCATCCTTAAATTCACCTGTCCTAAAAATTATGAATGTGGCCACGTCAGAGGCAGAGGAAGCCGTAAATCGACCCGAGAAATAAGTCGATATCCAATGAAGATGACCCAACTGCAGACAGTCGTTTACATCAATCTCCTTCTCATTGGAATTCATTTCAAAAGCAATATATGCGCGGGAATCGCCACTAACGCTTCTATTGGTATAAAATAAATTTCTCAATCTTGTTTCTTCCATAAAAAATCCAGGATATGGCTCAACAAAGACCTCCAAGTATTTTGATTCAACATAGCTATCTGAAAGACCATTCCCAAACAAATCGGCTTCTCCTGTCCCAGAACTGGCTAATCCCTCTAGCTTCATAAGCATGTTATCATGAAACTCGATGATACTTTTATTGACAACAATATCTTTGCAAAACTCACCCATCTGTTTTTTTAAATTCTCTCGGATCCTTCCCTCGGAAACGATTTCACTGGCCGCCTGTTTGACTGATCGCTTAACATCTCCATAAAGAAATAAATCTCTCCCATGTTTACTATAGAGCAACGTGGGCATGGACAAAATCTCACGATAAAAGTAATAGCATACGTCAACGCCTACGCCAATTTGAGTAACTTCCTTATGGTTTTGAAAATGCTTCTCAACAGGGACAGTAGAGGTGCCGTTGTCAATTTCTATTCTTGGAAATTTCGAGGTCTCTATCATCCCAAAGATAAACCTCGAGATAAACAATACCAAAGATACACAGCACACCGAAAGAACTATTGTCTTCAAACGAGTTCCCAGACCTGGCGATATAGGTCGAACAATCTTTCGTGTATTGAAACACGTAGGGTTTACACCTCTGTCGCCATATTCTGATTCCCAGCTGAGATTCAGACTTCCGGTTATCCTATCAATATCCGTCTTGCCAAATCTATTTTCCGGCTCCTTCTGCAGCAAACCATCAATTATTTTCAGTACTTCCTCGCCATACTCCCCATCAAGAGCAGGTATGTTGTAACTGCATTTCTTGACGGCAGACATGATCTCAAAGTCTGAATTTCCCTTAAACGGTGATTCAAGGGTTGCCATTTCCAGAGCAATAACACCCAAAGCAAAAAAATCACTTGCGGGAACTGAGATAAGACCGTCAACCCGCTCTGGACTCAAGTATTCCAGACTTCCAACAATTCCCTTTGTAAAGACAGAATTACGATCCTTGTGATCATCTCTTGCTAATCCAAAATCAATCAGTTTGATCTCCTGAAATTTTGTTAGAAATACATTTGATGGAGATAGATCTCTGTGAACCACGCCCTTGGCGTGCGCGTAGTCAAGCGCATTTGAAACTTGTTGAATGAGATATAGGATGGATCTATTTGAGAAGGTCTGTTCCGAAGCGGCCATCTGACGTATAAGATGGCGGAGTGTGTGCCCCTCAAGAAGCTCCGCAATAAGATAAATTTCACCAGAAGCCTCTCTAACATCAAAGATAGCACAAATATTTGGATGGCTGAGCTGCGCTTGTATCCGCGCCTCCCTCAATAGCACGCTCCTATCGACCACATATCCCGCTTTTAATCGTTTTGCGGCTACAGACTTCCGAAATCCATCTTCGCCGACGAGGACTGCTTGATAGACCTCTCCCATTCCTCCTTCAGCAATAAGCTCACCAATCTGCAGTTCAGATCTCATCAAAGAAGCCTCCAAGGTTCAATTATTCGCCAATAAATGTGAATATGCAATTTCTAGTTAATTGCCCAATTGCCAATAAAGTCCCACTGACTTCTCATTCTGGCACATTCCATTTATTGGCTAAATTTCCCAATATTCTTTTAGCAGGGGGAATTCCAATGCAAAAACGTAATCACCAAGTTGCGAGAGTCATCCGCATACTCAGTTGGATTGAGGCTTCAAGTATGGGACTAACGGTCCAGGAAGTTCATGGGCGACTACGGGATTTCGGGTATAAAACGTGTATTAGAACGGTATACCGAGATATCGAAGCAATTCAAGAGGCAGGATTTCCTTTGATAGATGAGAAGGAGTCAGACAACCGATACCTAACTAGATGGCGATCTTTTAATTTTAACAAAAAGGCAAAAGCAAATCGATTTGCCAACCGGGATTTCATTTCCATAATTATCTTGAAAGGGGCGCTTCTCGGTGTAGGGGAAAACTCTGCCAATATGTGCCTGAGAAGTGCAATATTCAATTTCGAAGCGAATTTATCTCGAGATGAAAAGGGGCACTTAGATGAGCTCTTCTCCGTTTTTAGATTTGAAGGCAATCCATTATCAGAGCGAACAATTTCATGGGATAAGCTCGAACTCTGTGTGCTCGCGGCTATCGGGAAAATTGCAGTTATTGGACCAGACAGAAGTGAAATATTTATCGACAAGATCTCATTTTGTAGCGATTCGATACGAGTGTCCAGTGAGACGGGGAATGAATTTGATTTGGATCAGATTTGTTGCAGACCTGAGTAGCCTGCATTTTTTGTGGCGGATCAATTTGATCATAGTTTGAAAATCTAATGAACAAGCCACTTTTTGGTTGAAAGTGCTTATTTGAGGAGTCGAAAGGACCGATCTATTATCAGAAATGTGAGGCAATGGATGTTTTGGGACTATTATTTTGGTGGATTCCTGATTGTATTTTTCTTCCGATTGTACAGAATGTTTCTATCGATTGCTCATCCCTATCTTTATTCGCAACGGACCAAGAATATGAAAAAAATTGGTCTTAGTTACAATTTCATGTATGAGGGCTATACAAAGGGAAACATCGTATGGATGGTATTCCCATTATTTATTTATAACTTCCTTGCGTATTCATGTTTGAGTTGGATATATATTGTATTTAAGACAGCGATGTTTTGGTTATCTCTAAAGGAATCTAAGTTTGAAACCCCCGATGGGATTCGGCAGATTCTATTCAAAATTGACGAGGAGGATTTATCGGTCGAGGAAATGGTCAGTTTGTTTAAATCGAACCCAAGACTGATTTGGTCCCTCCATTACATAACTGACAAATGCAAATGTGAACTGGATTTTGATGATAATTTTCCAACTTGTAGATTGGATGATAGATTAAAAGTTGAGGTTGATGCCAAAAATCGAAAACTTTTCTTATACTCTTCAAACGAAGGGTTTAGTTCGTCATCCGTTAATGAATATCGCTTTGATGGCAGTAAACTGATTAGTCGTTGTTTAGAATACCGCACGTCGGATTATGGTAAGAAAGAGCGGCTCATTATGGACAACGTAGTTCTTGAAAGCGAGGTCAGAAGACTTTACTCGGACGACATAGATAGGTTTGGTTCAGCCGAAGGCGAAATAAAAGAATTGAAAGAAATGGCTCAGTGGTCCGAAGTGCAGCGGTTTGACCTAAGATTTTTTGTCCTTTCTCGTCACACAGAATTGTTTTCCAAGACTGAATTTCGAAAAATAGTACGCAATGAAATGGAAAGAATAAAATCCGGAGTCTTCTTTTTTAGAGAAGAATGTAGAAAATTGGGGCTAGAGACTCTTCAATATAAAGATGGAACTAGGATCGAAATACCAGATAAAACAGAAAATAGCGAATATGATATACAAGTACCATTTCCTGTCATAGCTGATTCCCTATATGCCTCTGCAAATGATTTCGGCATCACTGAATATGAATTGTGTATTCATAGCCGGATTGAAGCTCTGCTAGCCTCATATTTGAATGAGGAAGCAGCCTAACCGAGTTGTGGAATTATTTAGTTGGATATACAATCTTAGGTAACAGCTTATCAATTTTTTCAGTTAGCCCATAGTCCCTAAACAGAGCTGCCACGAGACCTAAATGACCAACTTCCTCGACTTCAGTAATGGGTCTATCACTCATGATGATATCCGATGATTCATTTTGAGACTGCTTTTCATCGGAAGTTCGACTAAATTTTTGAAGGGATTTGAGTGTGTTTATTGATTGGTCTTCGCCTGAGAGTTCAACTGCGGAATGTCACCACTGAGCTTAAAGAGTAAGGAAAATCCTCAAAAAACCAGACGAATGTACAGAACCAAAAAACTAGTGCCGCAATTTAAATTTATTCCGCCTCTTAGGCTGGGCAAAAGACAACCCTCTTTGCCGATACGAAATATATGGCTAAACAAGGAAAGTATCTCACAAAATCGCGATACAAACTGGCAATCGAATGCCCGACTAAACTCTTCTACTCCGGTAAAAAAAATGAGTATGCAGACGCAAGTCTCGACGACCCATTTCTCGAGGCGCTAGCCAATGGAGGCTTTCAGGTTAGTGCTCTGGCCAAGTGCTATTATCCAAATGGAATTGAAGTGGCGTCAAAAGCTCATGACGTCGCGGTTGCCGAGACTGCGCGACTTCTTGAACAAGAAACCATCACAATTTTTGAGGCCGCGATTCGGTTTGAAAACCTATTTGTAAGAGTCGACATTCTTGAAAAAAAAGGGAAGTCGATACGGCTGATCGAAGTGAAATCCAAGAGCGTGTCCCGTCTCACATACTTGGACCGGCTAATCTCATATAACTGGACCGCCTGATTTTTGGAGGTCTATACTTCAGTTTTTTCGATGTCAATATCTGGCAAAATTATTCGTCCTTTCATGCGGTAACTTGGACCCTCAAAGACCACGATTTTAGCCTGCTCAAACATCCGATCGATCGCCGCATTGGCCAGGATCGGATCACTAAAGACTTGTGGCCATTCTTCGACATCTCGGTTGCTGGTCAAGATCATCGCCGAGTTGTATTTGCGTCGATCAAAGAGATCAAATATCTCTTCACTCACATCCCGTGGCATCGTCACTACGCCCCAGTCGTCAAGGATCCAAAGTTTGGACGTCAAAATTTGTTTGAACAATTTATCCAAAGTGTTCCGCTCCCGGGCCATCCGGATCTTGGCACTGAGTCTTTTACGCTCGAACAAAACACACTGTGGCCCAGTACTGCGGCTTTCATGCCTAATGCAATTGCGCAGTGGGTTTTGCCAGTTCCTGGACTTCCAAGCAACAATGCAATTTCATTGTCCTCTACGAACTTGCAACTCGAAAGCTCTTCGATCTTCTCGCGATTGATCCTCTTGTTAAAACTCCAATTGAACTGCTCCAATGTTCTCCTCTCTGGGAATGTCGCCTTTTTAATCCTACGTTCAATCGCGTTTTCCTTGCGCGTATTCAGCTCATGCTCAAACAATGTCGTCAGCCAGGAAAAATCGGACTTGATTTTTTCTGGCTGCCAAAACCGACTCTAAATTCTCAGCTGCCGACGGTAGCCTTAGCATCGTCAGTTGCTGACGGATTGTTTCTATGCTCACTCCACGCTCCCTCTTGGTTTTGGCCACATCATTTCACGACCCGTAAGTGAGCCCTATACTCACTCATCGGCCTTGTGAACTTGCCGCCCGTTGTATTAAAATTTTCAGTCTCCATTTTTACTTTTGGTGTCATCTTCAAAAACGAGTGGACCGTGCGAAAACTGATCGAACTGATTTCAATTGCAGACGCACAGGCCTTGTCGATCAAGGCATTCTGGTATTTCTTGTTCAACGTCAGGATTCCCCAGACCACCCGAGTGTCTACAAAACCTTCCCCCTCGATAAAATGATCTGGATCATTCGAGCGACATTGCCGCCGATAGCCTCTGCCTGCTTGATGTAATGGGCGTGATTCTGCAAATTCGTTTCGTTCGAGGATTTGTAGTGATCCTTGCACGCCTGGCGCTGGAACTTGTCTTTGATTACATCATAGACTTCCAGTAGCCTCCCAGCGCAGTAAATCGAAAGCTTTTCTCCGTTACCAATCAAAGTCACACTCTGGCCCGACAACCTCAAGTCAACTCGATAGTATTTATTCAAAAACCTCACATATCCATCACGGCGAACAAATCCATTCAAATGGTCTCGATCTCATAAGGAACCTGGGGCAAGTCACGCAATGTCTTTTGTTCCTGATTCTCAAAAACCTCCACAGGCTTCTCGCCATGAGTGCCGTGCTTGCGACAGTTGGCAATCTTCATTTTCAAATCAATATGGCTTTGGGCTTTCTCGATTGAAAATTCCTTCAAATCAAAGGACTCAAAAGCCGCCGAACCAATTGCACCGTACGTTCAACCTTGCCCTTCTTCTGTGGATCCGCCGGAGGGAGGGCCTCTATCGTAAAACCGGTATGCGATGCAAATCTCTCGTAACCGGCATTCAAAATCGGCTCGTGCTCCGAGGCACGATTCACGAATACCTTTGGATTGTCAGAGGTGATTTTCCTTGGAACCCCACCAACCTCAAAGAGCATTGATTGGATCGCTTTCACCGTTGTCACAAAATCGCACTTGTCCATCACTCGAACCATCGTGTACCGACTGTGACCCAAAATCCCGATAAAGGCCCATATGGTACGTTTGCGACCGTCCTGATCTATCACATCGAGAGCCTTCGCCCAGTCCACCTGCAAGCATTCCCCGGGGAGTGAATGATTTCAGGTGATGAGCCCCGAAGCAGACGGTCGGACTGAAAATGCTGCCTCTCAAGATAGCGGTAAAAACTTGCACGTGGAATCGACACCGGAATCTCTTCGAAGATTGTCTGTGGTGACCAACCTAGATGGAGTCGCTCCAAGATCCAATTCTTGTGCGGATCGAGCAGAGCGTCGGCTTCTGCTGGTTTCGACTTGCGGAGATCTATGATCGGAAAAAGGGCCTCCGGATAATTCGGCAATTTCCTATCAGTCGACCGAAAGAGTTTTGGCTCTGTACTGATCTGTTCTAAGAATCCGTACTCCACCGCAAGGCCTCGGACCTTGATCACATAGCCTTTGCCTTTGGAGAGTTGATTGGAAATTTGCGAAGCCGATTGGCCCGCTCGAAACTGTTCGACAATTTTTCGATCCACCGTGATTCTCCCTAAAATCGAGTTCTTTTTTCGCTTCATGCTTCCTCCCTTTTAGGGGTCATTCTTGCATGAAGTTCAGGTGGATGTTTCTATGCCTAATTTTTAAGCATTTGACCGGTCCAAGTATGTGAGATTTTGACCCCACATAACCGGTCCACTTGTGTGAGATTTGTCTGCGTCATACCGGTCCCGTTACGTGAGACGGGACAAAGAGCGCTGATCCAGCAGATTTTTACGAGGAGATTTGGAACAAGACCAAACTTAAAAGCGGCTCTCACACTCTGACGTCGGATTGGCGATCCTACATTTACGACGTAGCCTTTCAGGTTTATGTATGCCAGCAAGCTTTTCCTCAGTGGAGCGTAACACCCTTCCTGATATGTGCGGACAAATCTAAGCCGGCCTCCGTAAACGGCCTCAATCAAAAATTTCTTCTTCGTCAGGCAGGTAGCCAGACAATCGTTGAAGTAGTCGGCGACGTTAGCCATGTAGCTCTTGGAGAAAAGGTTCTTTGCGAGCTGGATGTTACTGAGCCTGTAGATTTGATTCATCAGGGCGAAGAAGCATCGATCTTGCTCGACAGGCGCAAATTCAATGAAGGAGTCCTTTATTACTCCCAAATCATCCACGCTGACGAACGCGCCAAGCCGAATCCTGGATCCCATTGCAAAAAGTGTGAATTTAGAACATCCGACCCAAATCTGAAAACTGGATTTGCTGAATGTTGGAATCAGTCCTTTGGAATAAATCAGGAGCATACAAAAGAACCGTTCTCATTTGATGTATGGTTTTAACCAAGCGCCGACGAGCTTGTCGGAAAAAAGGTCTTCTTCATGAAAGACATCAGCCACGGCGACTTTCCAATTAAGCCCAGGGATGACGGTGAAGCCGGCCTCAGCCGCTCGCAAAGACAATGGCTTCAAGTTGAAAAAGTTCAGAACGGCGATGAAAGTCCGTTTGTCGATGTTAACAATCTGTCGTTAGAGATGAAGAATTGGGATTATCCTCTTCACTTCATCGATTTCGAAACTTCGACGGTAGCTATTCCGTTTCATGCTGGAAGGCGACCTTATGAGCAAATCGCGTTTCAGTTCTCACATCATCAGGTCAGTTCCACTGGGGCAATTGAGCACGCGGGACAGTACATAAACACCAGGCCTGGTGTCTTTCCAAATTTTGAGTTCTTGAGAAACTTGCGAAGCGAACTGGCGTCCGATGAGGGAACTATATTTCGGTATTCGAATCACGAGAATTCGGTGCTGTGCCAGATTTACGCCCAGCTTGATCGATCCGATGAGCCGGATAAACGTGAACTCATGGCGTTCATCAAGACGATCACAAAGAAGAAAGAAGGCTCCGGGAAAAACGAGGTCGTTCTCTGGGAGGGTAGAAGGAACATGATTGACCTCTGCAAATTGGTTCAACGGTTCTATTATCATCCGAAGACCAATGGATCGAACTCGATCAAGCATGTCTTGCCCGCAGTTCTTTTCGATTCAGAATATTTGAGGTCAAAGTATTCCAAGGGAATCTACGGATCAGACCAGAACATGCGGTCTCTTAATTTTTCGAAGAAGACTTGGATCGAATATGATTCCAATGGCGGTGTCATAGACCCATATAAGCAGCTTCCGCCGGTTTTTGACCAATACGACAAGGATACGTTGGATCTGTTGATGGAGGATGATGAACTCAGAAATGGCGGAGCAGCAATGACAGCGTATGCCTATTTACCATTCACGCAAATGACAGACACAGAGCGAGAGAGAATTTCAGCAGCACTCCTGAAGTATTGTGAACTGGATACTTTTGCGATGGTGATGATTTTCGAACATTGGCAAAACTTGGTTCGGAAGTCAGGACTGGCGAAGGTTGGGTAAAGGATCACTGATGACACAAGAAGAGCAGGAAGCAAAAAGTTTCAACCGGTTGTCACCTCTCCAGATATTCTATTACACGCATTTATTGACCCTGAAGAAACCCAAGTGGAATCGAGAAACGATAGATCAGGCGGTCATAGAGGCCAAGGTGGACCTGAATCCACACCAGATTGAAGCAGCAACATTTGCATTCCGAAATCCGTTTTCCGGAGGAGTCATTCTTGCCGATGAAGTCGGTTTGGGAAAAACCATTGAGGCGGGGCTAATATTGTCTCAGCTATGGGCTGAGGGAAAGCGATCGTTCTTAATCGTTGCACCCAAGTCCCTTCGGCATCAGTGGCAAGACGAACTGAGAAATCTGTTTTATATAGACAGTCAAATTATTGATACGAGTGCAATGCGAGCGTTGGAAAAGTCTGGCAGTGGTTCTCCCCTGAAGCAGAGGGAGAAAGTAATCATCACGAACGAACATTTTTTCAATCGATATTCTGATGCAATTCAAAACACGAAATGGGACCTCATCGTAATCGACGAAGCTCACAAACTTAGAAATGTTTGGAAGCCAGCCAAAAAACAGGCGCAGAGAGCCAAGCTGATTCGTGAAACGATCAAACCGTTCAAAAAACTCCTTCTTACTGCGACCCCCATGCAAAACAACTTGATGGAACTCTATGGATTGACGTCCTTTATCGATGAAACCGTCTTGGGCACCCAGGAAAGCTTCCAACAGACTTTTTACCGCATTCCTGAAGAGCATAGAGAGGAACGGCTTTCAGAGCTTAAGTACCGGATGAAGAGATTTTTTCATCGTGAACTCCGGCGAAACGTGAGCGACTTCATCCGATATACGAACCGGAACGCCGTCACTTTTGAATTCGATCCAGAGGACGAAGAAGAACAACTGAGAAAGGAATTCGAAGCCTATTTAAAGAGGGAAAATACGTATGGAATTCCCCCAATGGCGTCTCATCTTCTTAGGCTGATATACTGCAAGCTGCTGGCCAGCTCTTCTTTTGCTTTGAAAAATAGTCTTCTTGGAATTTACAAACGACTCGTAATCACCGCCGTTCAGGCAGACAACCAGCCTCTATTCGGTTCATTGATGTCACGGATCTCAAAGAAATTTACTTTAGAGAACGGCAAGAGGTCTCAGGAACTCGAAGATTTTGAACGACTTCTTTTCAAGAAAATCAGATCGAAGAGTTATGCGGGACTGCGTGAGGCTGTGTTCGACTCCGAACTGGTCGACCTTGCCGACAAGGAAGGCGAACTTTTAGAAAACTATGATGAGGACGATTTCGAGAAAGAAGATGCTCCAGATTCCGTCGAGGTTGGTGATCGAATTGTTTCTGAAGCCGATGAAATTCTAAACTTCATTTCGTTGACCAGAAAAATAAGAGAGAACACAAAGGGCCACGCTCTAAAGGCCGCAATCGAGCAACAGTTTGAAAAGGCAAAGACTGAAGGATGGCCGCAGAAGGCTGTCATTTTTACCGAATTCAAAACGACCCAACAATACGTGATCAATGTTCTAGAGCAGATGGGAATGACACTAGATAGCGACATTGTAGTATTCAATGGAAGCGTTGGCGATGCCGAAAGCCGACGGAGACTCGTCAACGAGTTTCGAGATTCAAAAAAGATCTTTCTCACCACTGAGGCCGGAGCTGAGGGACTCAATCTCCAATTCTGCAATTTGATCGTGAATTACGACCTTCCGTGGAATCCACAGCGTATCGAGCAACGGATTGGCAGATGTCACAGATATGGCCAAGAGCTGGACGTTGTGGTCGTGAATTTCATTAACAAGAAGAATCACGCAGACCGCCGGGTTCTAGAATTGCTGGGTGAGAAGTTCAAACTTTTTGAAGGCGCATTTGGTGCTTCTGACGAAGTACTCGGAGCCATTCAGTCCGGTAACGACATAGAGAAGGAAATTCTAAAAATTTATCTTGGCTGCCGCACTGAAGAAGAAATCAACGCAAGATTCGAGGAGATGTTCAAAACGAACTGGGATCAGATCGACGCCCGGTTGCAGGGTGCTAGAGACAAGCTGATTAATGAATTTGATGAAGATGTTCGGAAGAAGCTCAAAGACCTTCACGATCAGGCAAAGTCGCAGATTACCGGAAAGCAGGCCATCGTGCGGGACTGCGTACTTTCAGCGCTCGACCAAAGCGTATTTAGTTATAAAGATGGGGTGCTTGATCTGAGATCTAGATCGCTCAGTCTTGACTCAGGTATACCGTATACGTTCAGTAAAGATCGCCAGAGTACAGCTGAGTTAGTTCATTCTAACCATACCTCTTTTAGATCCTTGCTCCCGTCTGGAGAGTTCACCGGCCACGTGTGCTTCAAGCTCTCCGGACGTCATAAAATTTCTCTAATTGATGGACTTAAAGGAAGGCAGGGGCAGTTTGCTATTTACAAACTCGCTCTGAGTGGGATTGATTCCTTTGAGGCCATCGTCCCGATTTTTCAATTATCGGCGGGATCTTTTTTGTCTGATGAAGAGGCTCATAAACTGCTTACTGTTACCAGTGATTCTCGACCAAGCCTTTCGCTAGGGAATGGTAAGATTGAATATGCCGACGAACTTGAATCGAGGATTAGTGTATTTAAGAGAGCATTAGTTGAGCACTCCGAGGACCTTTACCACGAGGAAATAGAAAAGATTGAAGGCTATTTCGACGATTTGGAAGTTCAGAAGCGGTATGAAAAAGAGGCTCTTCAAAAGCAGATCGAAGAGATCAAACAGGAGCGTCGAAAGCTGCCCCTAAACGCACAGCGCGATCTAAATCAAAAAATTTCTAGACTAAAAGACAAGCAGGTTCAGCTGGACCAAGAAATAGCTGAGTTAAGTCTAGCAGCGCAAGAGAAGCAAAAACAGTTGGTTGAAGATTTGGACTCCAAGATCAACATCCAGCTTGAAACTCGACTACTTGCCAGCGGCACCTGCGAAGTTTTGTGACCGTTGGCACTTGCTGAATGTATCAAGTTGTAACAAATACTAACCGATGAAGACTCAGCCATTGAATTCATGGAGGAGTCTATGGTCGGCATTATTTTATGGTGGGACTCGCGCCACCTTGAGGGTGTAATTAAAGGTGAGGACGGCAAGCGCTACTATTTCAACAGTAGCGTAGTTAAGAGAATTCCACCCAAGTCAAAAATCCGTGACTCCCAGGTGGTCACGTTTCTCCAGAACATTCACATCAAGCACGCCCTCTGCGCGGACGCTGTTGTGGTTCTTTCGATGACTCAACAAAACTCGCTGAAAGCAAAAATCGCTCGGCTCTCTGAAGATGTGGAGACGTAAGCGATGAAGGGAAATATTCGTCCGGACACATCTAGTCTGCTTTATACAAACCAGGGACTTTTCTCAGACAACTTCTTAGAAAATCGGCTCCTAAATTCTGATGAGTATGACAACGATCAAATCTTTCAACATTGGGAACAGAACGGCTCGAAAGAGTATGAAAGTCTGTATGCTTGGATGCTTGAAAAGTGGAAGCACGAACACGACGAAATGCAGGATCTTTCAGAGGCTCAACTTGAGGAAGTTTGGATTAGACCAATACTTGAGAGGCTGGGCTGGACATTCGAAGTTCAAAAGCGAAGTGAAAAACGAGGGCAGGTCCAGATCCCTGACTATGTTCTTTTTGACAGCGCAAACTCATTGAGGAACGCGCGAGCGTCTAAAGATAGATTTTTCGATTTTTCTCTGGCCGTCGCGGACGCGAAAAAGATGGGAACCAGCCTAGATGGATCAAAGTCGATCAAAGGCAATCCAAGCCATCAAATCATTCGATACTTGGTGGATGCAAAGAAAGAGTGGGGAATCCTTACAGACGGACAGTATTGGAGACTCTATTCTTTGAAGCCCGATTCTCGCCACTTAACATTCTTCGAAGTGGATTGCGCAAGATTCCTCTGTGAGCGAGATGATACAGCATTTAACTTTTTCTACGCTTTCTTTCGGAAAGACGCGTTCGTCCCCGATTCCACCTCTAAACAATCATTTCTTGATGTCATATTTGAACAGGGCGAACTCTATGCGGAGAAAATTGAATCATCGCTCAAGAAAAGAGCCTTTCGAATAGTGGAAGGAATTGCAAAGGGCTTTCTTTCGAAGGAGAAGACGCCCTCGGACAAAGAGCTAGAATCTGCATACGAAAAAAGTCTATCTCTCCTTTTTCGGCTTATGTTTATTCTCAACTGTGAATCTAAACGTCTGTTGGATGTAAATGAGTTGTCAGCATATTTTCCTCATTCTCTTAGAAGAATATCGATCGATATTAAGAGAGATTTTGAAATCGGTCGGAAGCCTGGATCAACCGCAAGAACGTTTCACGATGTAGTTAACCTGTTCGGCATTTTGAAATCTGGCGACGAGAGAATTGGTATTCATGGGTTTGGGGAGGAAGTGTTTCCTGGCGAATTGATTAAATATTTTGAGAAGCACCCCATTCCGGACTATCTCATGCACGATATTCTTCTGGATCTCGCATGTGCGGTGGACAGTGAGGATGGCGGACTAAAGTTTATTGACTATAAAAAGCTGGCTGAAGACCACTTGGGTTCGATTTTTGAAGGCCTCCTTGAATTCCGTTTCGTGCGAAATGAGGAAAAGGATCTATTAGTTATCGATGGCGAGGTCATTCCGCTAAGCGATGCCACTAAACGCCAGAGTGAAGCCGCTGGATCTTACAAGGTCAAAAAGGGTGATCTATATCTAAAGAACGATTCATTGGAACGGAAGGCGAGCGGAGCGTACTACACCCCAAAAGAGGCGGTCCGGTTCATAGTAAGAAACGTGATTTCGGAAGTGATGAAAGACGTTGAGCCAAGCAAGCTATCAGAGTTGAGGTTCTTGGATCCTGCTATGGGTTCTGGTCACTTTCTCTTAGGGGTAGTTCGGGAGTTGGAGAGTTGGTATGTCAATTCTCAGTTTGAGGAGAGCGGGAGCGAGGGCTCGTTAGGCAACGACAACGTGCGATGGGAAATCATGCACAACTGCATTTACGGTGTGGACTTAAACCCAATTGCCGTGGAGCTTGCAAAGTTTTCTCTCTGGATTTACTCGGCGACAAGGGATAAGGAGCTTGAGCCACTTAATGACCAATTCCTGCGTGGCAACACGTTGTCCGGCGAAGTTTCTCCCAAGTCTTTCAAGATCGATCATTTCGATGCGATCGTAGGCAATCCGCCCTACTCTGGTATTTCTCAAAATAAAAATGAATTCATTGAGCATCTTCTCAAAGGACGCCACAAAGGGAAGTCCTGCGCAAATTACTATGAAATTGATGGCAAACCCCTCAACGAGAAGAAGGTGTGGCTGCAAGATGACTACGTAAAATTCATTCGGTGGTGCCAACTCCAGAGCGAATTGGGTCAGGTCTCACACGTGGCCATGCTTACAAACCACAGTTTCATCGACAATCCGACCTTTCGAGGTATGAGACAGCAATTGCTGAAAGACTTTTCTGTAACTGTTCTAGAGTTGAACGGAAGCGTAAAGAAGCCAAAGTCTTCTGAGAATGGAAAAGACGAAAACATTTTCGATATTCAGCAAGGTGTATCAATAATCTTCATGTCCTCGAACAGTAAGAAGCCAGGAAATAATATTAGATATTTCGAGTTAATAGGACCGAGGAAGTACAAGAAGGAATGGCTGTCTGCGAAGACTATTGATTCAACAAAGTGGAGGACTGTTAAGGGTGAATCCCCTTACTATTTTTTCAATCCAAACGAGTTCGACTCCAAAAGCGCCTATAGTAAGTGGCTCTCCATCACGGATCTTTTCAAAAAATACTCCACCGGAATTGTCACAGCACGAGACAAGATAGTTTACGATTTTGACGAAAGCACGCTCGTCGAGAAAATCGATGAGTTTAGAACCGGAAAACAATCGGACGATTTTCTTCGGAAGAAGTATTTCGGAAAAAAGAAGGCAAAGAAGTACCTTGTTGGCGACACGCGTGGCTGGAAACTAAAAGATGCGAGGGCTGCTCTCGCTAGCGATAAAATTTGGAAGAAACGTATCGCGCTTGCGGACTATCGTCCGTTCGATCAAAGATACCTTTATTATTCAGATAACATGGTTGATTGGCCAAGAACTGAAATAATGAAAGAAATGGACTCCGTGAAGAATAGCGGGATCTATACATGCCGTCAGACTGTCGACGAAAATTGGTCTCACGTCCTTCCTACTTCTCGGCTTGTCGATGATTGCTTTGTTTCAAATAAAACTAAAGAGCGTGGTTACCTCTTCCCTGCAATAGTTGAAGGAAAGTCTAATGTCTCTGAGCGTTTCATTAAGAATCTGAAGTCGATTGGAGTAAAGATCAACGACTCAATGGATGGCAAGGATTCGTATACGAGTCATGATGTAGTTTTCTACGCTCTGGCCATTCTGTTTTCCGACTGGTACCAAAAAAGTTTTGCCCCAAATCTGAAAGTTGAGTTTCCTCGGCTTCCGCTGCCTAGTAGCGAAAAGGCCTTTAAGAAGATCAGTGTGATTGGCCAAAAGGTCTTCAATGCCTACACTCTTCAGCGACCGTTCGAAGCTCCCGTGAAGTTAAAGACAAGCGGCAGCAATCTAGTATCAAAAATCGAATTTGAAGAAAATGGATCTAAAGTCCTGGTTTGGATAAACGAGAAACAGTACTTCGACCTCAGCCCAACCGTTTGGGATTTCTCTGTGGGCGCCTACCAGATTTGTCAAAAATGGCTCAAAGATCGCAAGGGACGGAAATTGTCGTCATTCGATATTGAACATTACAACAAGGTCATTGCTGCAATTGGTGAGCTTGTTAAGTTGAAGGCTCAACTCGCAACTGAAATTGATGAAGGTGACTTCAGCGTACAAGTGGCATAGCTGCCTCAAAGTTTCAGGCAGTCCTTTGTAAAAACAATGCCTTTTCTGGCTGGAGCATCCATAGGCTTCTCAAATAGTCTTACTTTTTTGACTGGCCATGCCCAGACTTCTTTACGCTGTGAGTACGAAAAAAGCGGGTGGGTAGCTTCGACAAGGTGATGTCGGTAGTCTGCTTTCCAGGACGAGAGCGACGTGTAGCGATAACTTTCTCCAAACTTTACCAAACCAATTATCCGAGCAACAGAAGACGGAGCACGCCCCGAACTTCCAGGCGTCTCTACAACTGCAAGATACTGATCTATATAGTGACGAGGAATTTCACAAGATCTTGTTTCAATCGTTTTTTTGCCGCTTGGAATTAGCTCGCTCCACGGCCACTGAATATTGATACCAGAAAATTGTTTGCCCATCAGAGATTTTGCTCGGGGGAGCTAGGGTGCGAATAGGAATTGTGCGAATTCATCTGAGGGGAATAGTGTTCGTCCTGAATTCGAGACTTTTCAGCAACATCCTTCTGGGACGGAAATTTCTGACGTAGATCCCAACCTATCGACTGACATGTCTTTTTGAATCCCTCTACGTTTCCAACAACGTCACAACAATCAGACTTGTTTCGCCAGAGATCTTGATACTGATAGTAATCTTTTATTCCGTTTCCAATATAGCAAGTTGTAAATCTAAGCTGACGTTCGATGCACCATTTGTGAATCCGGCGGTAATAGAAACTGATCTCTTCATCGGAGAACTTCTTGTCCTGTCCAACCCAGTTTTCGGGTTTATAAAAACTCTTCAAATCGATACCGCAAGCAGCGCTGAGTTCCGTTATTGCATGGGTTTTCATGCGAACAAATCCAGCAAGAACAGTCTTTACTCCCGATGCCGCAATTTCATCGAAAAAACCTTCACTCAAAAGTGGCAGTCTAGGGCAGTTCTCCTCGGAGCCAAATCTTTCGATGATTGAGTTTTGGTCAGTGAAAAATCCGTCCGGGTATTCGGGAAAGAGTGGATTTACACGTACTGTGGTCCAAATGCCGTGGTCAGATAATTTCTTTAGTGCCGCAAACCTGTCGGATATCCCGGGTGCTCCAGGCTCAATCTTTCTTGTTAGTTCTCGATTGTCGCCAGAAATTGAGTATTGGACGGAAGTTAAACTGGGCTTCAGTAGCTCCAAGTATTCAGGTTCAGCAAGTAAATCAGAACGCGTGAAGATGACATGCGGATAATCGTAAAAGGATAATACCTTAAGCAGCTCATGCGAGACGCGATATTTCTTATCCATCCACATAAAACTGTCAGACATGGAATCTATTCTAATGGGAATTCTGTTTCCTAAGATATCTCGCCATTTGTTTGGCTTGTCCGTTTCAAAGACCTCGTAGAAAAGTTTGCGAATTTCGGTCAGATCAATTGGAAATGGGATGGGGCAATTCCAGTAGCCATGACTTGAAAGTTGCTCTCGCGCATAACAGAAAATGCAATCGTGAACGCAACCGCGCCCATAGGTATCGACCTCAAGAGCATAATGGCATTTTGAACAACTGTAATGTGAGTTCACAAGTTTAAGAGTCGTTTTAAAAATTGTACCCCCGCGCACAGGTTTATCTTTAAAACGTCTCGCGATTCGATCGTAGACAGCCCAGTCACACGTGTCTGCATAGGCGCTACTTTCGAGCTTATCTAGTTTGGCCCTCATTTGAATTTCAAGAGGTCCAATCTCGCTGATGCGCTTTATTTCCGGAGTAATCTTCGGCTGATTTCTTGGAACAAAGGGTATCAAACTAAATTCTTGGTTCAGCATTTCGATTCCCTCTTAAGTTTTTCTTTTTGATTCGGTCAGACGAAACCGACTCCAAAGTAATCGACGGATTCTGAATAAAGCGCTTTATGGCGATTCTTGCGAGCGTAGAAAAATCCAAGACTCTGTTCTTTTTTAAAAACTCGTCGATAAGTTTGTCGTCTGCATCGCTAACCCGAATAGTCTTTGTTGGCATGTCCCACCCGCAATATTTTGTGAGACACTGTAATGCAGATGAATACGTCGCCGGGTCAAACTGAAAGCGTAGTCATGCACCGCAGAAGAATGCAGCACGCTCCATTTCTGGGTCCCAAAGTCCAAGAAGCACGTCTTCTCGAAAAAATTCCGATTGGCGGACGATCGAATTTCAACCAAATGCTTAAATGGTGAGCACTCGGACCAGGCAACGCGGACCCACGTCGGACCCTGCATTCCCCTTGCCTCCCCTTTGATGTCTTGGGTGCAATTTCTGAAACCTCGCAACCAGCGAAGTCGAAAGCAAGGTCCCGCTCACAATCTTCAGGTTAACAGAGGAGTTGACCATGATTGTTGGCAAAGGAAATTGGCTCGATACGCCGGACATATTCTTACTTAAGCGTACCGAACGGAAAAATCAGTTACGGGAAATCGTGATCGAGGCGATAAAGACATGCCGTCGATACGGCACGTTTACTTGCTCAAAGGCAAAACAAAGCCTAACCCACAAAAGCAGCAAAAATCCAGAAATAATTTTCCTCAGCCAATTTAATTCTAGCACTATTTGGGGTCAATTTGTTACCCTCAGATTAACAATGGTGACCTGGAAATATAGCGACGCAAGATTCTCTTCGATACGAAAGGAGCTGAATAAGGGGAGCATTTTATCTCGAGCGCGAGAGCCGGCAAGGCTCGGGGGCTTCGGTGAATTTTATGGAAGAGACGTATATAAACGAATTCTCGAGTTTAAACACGAAGCCCAGAAGTCTCGAGAGGAACGCACTGTTGTGTTGGAAGTTCGAGAACCAACGCCCATAGGGTATTGAGGAAAGTGATAAGTCGCGCAGCCTGCATGCCGGGCGAAAAGACGTGCTGAAGTACTTAAGGCCCAATTTATCAAGATTTTCTCCGGCCAAATTTTCGTTTTGATTGTTAGCGTAAGGGCAAGGAAACGTGCCGTATCTACGGCACTCATTTTTAGCTTTGATTAAAGTGACATTCCGCAGTTGAACTCTCAGGCGAAGACCAATTAATAATCGCACTCAAATCCCTTTTCTTGAATCCCGGGTGTACACCTTTGGCACAATGAGAAGATCTCAATTGGGCATTCCCCGGCGGTTGGCCCTTAAAACTGTAGGCCTTGCATCTTGAGTCATGGTGCGTAATAACCCCCGGCAGAGTCCGGTAAAGGAGCACCAAATGAAGAAGAGATTTAGCGAGGAACAAATAATTTCTGCAGTAAAAAACTGGAGACGGGATCGCCAGCAAAAGAGGTGTCGCGCGAGATGGGCGTGACGATTCAGACTCTCTACCATTGGAAGAAGCGTTTTGGTGGTATGGACGTGACCGACGCCAGACGGCTGAAAGACCTGGAGATGGAGAATACGCGCCTAAAAGGATCGTGGCGGACCAGGCTCTCGACATCGTCATGTTGAAGGATGTGAACTCAAAAAGTGGTGAGGTCCAGCGACAAGAGAACGGAGGCCTCATACCTTGTTGAAAAATACGAGGTCTCCAAGGCTCGAACCAGCTGTCTGCTGGGCCTTCCCATCACCACCTTGTATTATAATCCAAAAGAGAATGGAGACCAGCCTCTGGCGTCGCGATTGTCGGAGCTAGCGACAGAGCATAGAAGGTTCGGTCACCCGCGGCTATTTGTTCTTCTCAAGAGGGAAATATCTGATCTCAACCACAAACGATCGCGTCGGATTTATCAAAAACTAAAGCTTCAGATTGGACGCAGGAAGAGAAAAAAGCTTGGATCCTGTCCCAGACTGCCGGCCACTCAAGCAATGGGACCCAATCAAATATGGGCTATTGACTTCATGTTCGACTTTATCGAGTCAGGAAGGCGCCTTAAAATTCTCACCATTGTCGATGAATTCGCAAAACTCTCCCCCGGAGTTCTGGTTGATCAATCCATTCGAGGAATTGACGTCACCGAATATCTCGACCACTTAGCCGGGGAAAAATACCCTCAGATCATCCGGGTCGATCAGGGTACGGAATTTACGTCGAGGGCGATGCTTGAGTGGGCCTATCGTCATGGCATTCAGCTGGAGTTTACAAAGGTAAGAAAAACCAACCAAATTGTCGAATCTTTCAATTCGAGAGTTCGTGACGAGTGCCTCAACGAGCACGTCTTTTTCTCTCGAAGATGCTCGAGAGAAAATCGACACCTGGCACTGGAGGTACAACAACATCAATCCACATTCAGCACTAGGAATGAAATCTCCAATTGAATTTGCAAAGGAACAGGAATCTATGTTAGCAAGCTAACGCCACATGACTCAGGTTACTCGACCTACAGAGTCTTGGGCCAACCGCCCCCCCACATCTTGGGTGACCCCTTATGACGTAATGCACTATTTTTGTCAATTCTTATAGTTGATGTAAGAAAACTGCCAGAATCTGACATTCTTTCTTGGAGAGAACTTCCCAGACGTAATGGTTATCGCAATGGAACATCGACTGAAGCCAAATTTCCCCCACTGGCCCCATTAGCTGTGCCTTTGCTTGAAAAAAACTCAATAAATGCCCCCAATATTCCATTGGGGACAACAATTGAACAAAAAGTATGAGCTATTTTATTCTGTCAATCGCATCCCGGGCTCATCAAGCAGATCGATTCTTGCCTTGATTTGAGCCATTAGCTCTTCATTTTTTCTTATTTTATCGACAGCCTTTGACAGACTAAATTCTCTCAGTTCAACCGAGATACTATAGGCTTTATTTTCTACTTCTGTATACCTCCGAGCAAATTCTTCAAATTTTACCCATTGGTCTTCATCAGACACAGGTCTGTCGATAACAATTTTCATGTCCTCTACTTCTTGCTGAATGATCGGTATGGTTCTGCTCAAAAGGTCTGCTATCTCTCTTTTATGCTCTTCTGTTGTAAACTTCAGGATAGCCAGGCTATCAGCCAACCATTCTCTTTCACCTTTCGCGCTAATATACAGGTTGCTGTTGTAATAATACCATTGGATGTCCTCAGATGAGGCCCTGTGCACAATCCTCTCTAAAAATTTCATTTCCTTTTCGACTTGGCTCACTGCTTCTTCAACGAAAAATCCAGAAAAGATGAATGCTTTTCTATCGGTGGGTCTTGAAGAAAACCACCCTGTCTTTTCAAATAAAGCATCAACAACAGTTCTACTGTGATCGGTTCCCCTGATTCTATTTCCTGAGATTGATCCACCTGCGCAATTGTAATCAGCGACCAACTCATTAAGGTGCGTTTTCATCTGCAATAAGAAATCTTGCTTATTCAAAAACACGATATTTGGGTTCTCTACCCGCTTCCTTCCTGGGCCAACCAAATCGGTGTCGATAACCCTTAAGACTAATTGAGAAAGGGAGGGATCATTATTTGCTTGTTCTAACCCATCATCAATTGGTGGACGTGTTGCCCACGCGGCAGTCGACACAAGAAAAAAAAACAAGATACCAAGAGTTTTTTGCGGCATATAATTCTCCTTAAGTAAAAACTTAGGGCTAACTACTCGTCGCATTATATAATGTCAAGCGTCAATCCTATGTTGATGTAAGAAAAGCCTAATAATCATACATGATTCTAAGCAGAATCCGAGGCTCCGAATACCCTCCCCGCCCGTTACGATTGTTACAATTTAGTCGGGTGAGCCAACACTCTCGGGGTAAGAGAAAACGTCAATTATTTGATTTATTTGGCTTATTTAAATTTCTCGAGGCCTCCTCCGTGGCTCTCAAATTTGAAAGCCCGATCCGTCACATGGGGGGGCAATTCTCTCTTCGTGTGGGTTGAACAGAGTTGGTACGAAGATGGGGCTGATGACCGAGGACGCGACACCTTGGTCCAACCGCCCTAAGATGCTTTCTCAAGATATTGGATTAAGGCCTCGCGAATGAGCCTTTGATATTTTGTGTTCTTCAATTCTGCAAGATCCTTAAGTCTCCTCAAAAGATCATCTGATATCCTAAACGTAACCGTCTTATCTTTAGGGACAAATTGGAAATAATGAGAGAACGGCTTCCAGTCTCCATTTCTGATGAGATCTGAAAAATCCCTCTCAACAGGGTCACTCTTCACTCTTTTATTTACCTTTGCTTTTTTTGCTTTTTTCTTTTTCATTTAATGCCTCTATTTCCTTTTTTTTCGCGTATCTGGCACTAATTACACGAATCATAAATCGACCTTCAATTATCCGAAGCGTAAACACCCCTACCAAATACCTGCCATCATAAAGACCGAAAGCTACGTACCTATCTTCGGCCTCGCTGTGTTTATTATCAGGTGTAACCAACGGATCACTCAGAAAAAATGCCTCGATCATGGATATCGACAGGCCGTGCTTCTGACACTTCTTTTCGTTATGCTGATCCCAGTTGAAATAGCTAATCTTCACCATGCTAAGTATAGCAATGTACATGCAAAATGTAAATACAAAATGTCAATTTATTATTTCCTGGTAAATTCAGATGTTTATATGACGAAAGGACCCCTCAGTTGAACCCTAATCTAGGGTTCAACTGATCTATTGAAAGATCGATCTCCCCTCATGCCGCCGCAAAATCCATCTCTCGTCTCCAGACCATGGTCCTGCGGCGAGACCGAAATTGCCGTTGAAATCCTGAACTCAACTGATGAACGAGAATGATATTGGAGATTTGAAATAGAAATCTCAAGACGACAAGAGAGATGGTATTGCTCTTTTGAGCTTGTTCGGGCCTTAAGCTTTGATTCATCTCATTGGCCTGAAGCTCCAGAAGACTCTTTCTGTGCTCGTTGTTCTCATTGGTCAGCTTGCGGGCCGCTGAAAGCCAGCCTTTTTGCATGAATACTTCAATTGCCAGATCATTTTTCATCATCGTGGATTTTAGACCGGATATCGTCTCTCTCAACACTTCGCCTTGAGCAATATTGCCCATCCCCTTCCCAATCACATTGGAAGAAAAGGACCAGGACGAGTAGAAAAAGAGAAGTGCCAGCACTGTTTTGACCAGAATTTGACTCAACAAGTTTGAGGGTTTGAGAAAGGCAAATACGATCAAGAGTCCTTCAACTAAAAGGGCTGCGAGAATGGATTGCTCAAGGTTTGAATTGTTTGACTGATAAAATTCAACCGCTTCACGGAGTAAAAAGTAAGTGATTCCAGCAATAAGGAGTATCTGGACCAGGAGGCCAAGAAATTCAAATTTGAAAGTTTGACTCCGAGGTTGACCGATTTGAGGACCTCGTTGAATTTCAAACAAGGAGAGTTGGGATTCAACAATTGAGGGTTGAATTTCAGTCTTTCGCTTGAGCCGATGTTCTCTGATTCGCTCTTTGTTGCGAAGGTAATATTCCGAATTGTATTGCTTTCTGCAAAACTGACCCACCTTGCCTCCTTCCATGAAAACTGGATCCCTTTGTCCCCTACCCGATCCGGGAGTAGTTTTTTAAGATTTAGAGAGTCCCTCAACAATCTTGGCCATCACGAGCCTCTCATGAGAAACACTGCCGATCTTGACCAGTCCGTTTTCGGGAACAAGGGAAAGCTTCTCCCTCTCTGTCATGTGAGAGGCGATCTCCTGAGCTTTAGCTGAGAGCTTGTCCTGAGCTTGGCGCTTTTCGAGATCCGCCATCTCACGCCTTCGCTTTTCGTTGTTTTCCACCTGGACCTTGAGCTCGTTGACCAGACCTTCAGAGATGTAGGCTCCAGAACGTCTGAGGATGCCCATCAGAAAGGCAAGCTTCGATCCACGGCTGCTGATCCCTCCGACTTCCAAATCGTAAGCAAAGGCCTCCAGCGACTCCTGAACCTCTGATGCTGATAAGGTACCCAGTTGGAAGAGCTGTTTGATCTGAGTTTGACCAAAACCGATGGCCTTCACATTCTCCGGTGTCTGAATCTGAAGCCAGTCTTCGGGGAGGTCCTGTCGCTTGGATTCAGGGCCGATAGTATTAGTAATATTCTTATTATTAATATCACTACTACTACTAGAGGACGATGTTCCCTTATTAGTTCCCTTATTAGATCCCCAATTGCTCCCTAATTGATCCCTATTTGTAACGTTGAAGTCATCAGTCCTTTGAAGCTCCCTGTCCAACAGCATCTTTTGATACAATTCTTTTCCGATAGAGAATTGTGTGAAACCGCCTTTCCCCCTTTTCCCGCCACTTCTTAAGATGTATTGCTTTTTACAGAGTCTTTTCACAACCATTTTCAATACTTCTGCGTTCATATTGAGTTTAGAGGTGATTTCATCGAGTGTGATCGGTCCAGTGTCAAAGCTCCCCTGTGAAAGGCATTTTAAGAAAATATAATCAATAAAACGCCTTTCATTTCCAACAAGGAGGTGAATGGAGGAGGAGAACAAAAAGAGCTGTGATTGTTCCCCTATTGTTCCCTGATTTGTTCCCTTAATAAGCCCCTTGTTGTTATCTGATTGTTCCCCTATTGCTCCCTTAATGAAGACAGCCTGTTCCCTAATTGATCCCGTATCGTTCCCCAATTGTTCCCTAATACGGGAAGGATCAGAAGATATTGCTAGCTCCTGGTAGAAAGAAGATTCAGAATA
Source organism: Bdellovibrionales bacterium (assembly GCA_016716765.1). Taxonomy (NCBI): domain Bacteria; kingdom Pseudomonadati; phylum Bdellovibrionota; class Bdellovibrionia; order Bdellovibrionales; species Bdellovibrionales bacterium. Next base: position 28,249 of record JADJVA010000011.1, read on the forward strand.
TATTGTTCCCTTAATGTTCCCTAATTCATTTTGATTTTCTTCTGATTTAGATTCCATCGCCTTCAAAAGATGTTCCCTAATTGCTCCCTTATTGGTGAAATTAGGAGGGTCTATTTTAACGGCACAAAATACTTCATTCGATTCCTCAGGATCACTCTCAAAAACGCAGGGAACTTGTTCCCTAATTGCTCCCCTTTTGTTACCTAAATCAGAGTCAAATTTGCTGTCATTATATGTAGGTATTTCGCTAACAATATCCTCTTTTGTTCCCTTATTGATCCCTAATTGTTCCCCAATATCAGTCGGCCGAAGGGGTGGCCTAAGAGACTGATCATTTTCTTCATCGTTTAAGTTCACATTACATGCATTATTGTTCCCTAATTGCTCCCCAATTGATCTAAATGAACCACTTTGCCCTAAATGACACGAACTAAAATCTGTTCCCTTATTGTTCCCTAAAATATTTCTAGCTCCAAAATCCTCTAAATTGAAACTGCCCACGTCAGTGGCAGCAATGGCGTCTTCACTCAACAGTGGATCGTTTAGAGCGTTATGGGCCATTTCAATTATGTCGCCTATGGGAAATTTTTCGCGAAGTTCAGAATTCTTTGAATTATTAGGTTGGTCTTTAATTCCTATACCAAGATGTTGCTTTTCGGCTTTATCATAATTTTCCCTAATTTTCCGCTGTTCTTCAGTTGAAAGTTTGCTCTTAGCCTCAACAAAAAAATTTGATGACTCGGATTCAAATTCTTCAAATACATCCAGCGCAGAGACCTTATTTTTAGTGCTTCGCTTTCGAAGTTTTCGCTTATTTTTCATTTAATCCTCAAACATCCACTTCAGAGAAACGTCGAGTTTCTCGGTTGAAGTGGGCGATCGGGTCGCGACGCTTGATCTTTTCAATTTGTTCAATTATCTCTCGAGCCAACATTCCATAATCTTCTGATGCATTCGATTTTGGAAATGCCTCAGAGAGTAGTTTCCTTTTTACCTGAGCAGTTCTCACTTTGGAATCCACTCTTATTGGATCAAAAATCACACCGCCATTTAACAAATCAGACTGCTCAAGTCTTTCGAGGTCCTCAATTATATCTAGATCAATGTTTCGTCTTTGATCTACCTGAGTCGGAACTACTCCCAGAACTGACCCAATTGGATTCGGTCTGGCTTTCTTTTTCTCTTCGTCCTCGTAACTTTGTAAGAGATTAATAAGATTTTTTACGCCAACCAGGCTAAGCAAATCTGGCGTTGCTGGTATCAGAACATAATCGACGAAGGTTGCAATGTTAGTGGTTATCAGGGAAAGAGACGGGGGCGAATCAACCAAAATAAAATCAAATCCTTCAAGATTCTCAAATCTTTTTCGCATCAAATATTCTGATTCAGGTACAGTTCTGAACTCCGTAGCGAAATCAGCTAGCGCTCTTCCCCCGGAGATCATAACACTTAGGTTAGGGCGAACTTCATGGAAAAGTTTTGAAGGATCAAGTCCCTCTCTTAAAACAGCAGACAACCCGCCTTCCGAGTCCTTAATCTTCAACCGAAAAATAGTTTTAATGTTTGACTGGTCATCAGCATCGATTATCAAAGCTTTGGAATTTGGATACAAATTAAGCAGCGCATCAGCGAGACAAACAGTCGTTGTGGTTTTGCCTGCTCCACCTTTGTTTATTAGAACTCCTATTTTAATTGGTTTTTTCATTTTCGCTGCCCTTCCGTTTAATCTACTCTGTTAGAAAGTGAAAAATTTTTTGTATGCACTCAGTCGTTATAATACTTTAAAATTAAGGTTTTAGGTTTGTAAAGTTTTTTCTTGTTTGGTCCAGTTCTCATTTTTTTGATATCTCAGTTAGTTGTACCGATACATCCACCAACCGCGAAATCTTCAACACCTGTCCTTGTCCGAGCTGTCGGATTTGATTTGGGTGAACGACAAATTCCTCAGTGTCCCTGACTGACTTTTCACCGGTATTTTGATCCCAAAGTAGTCCTTGTTTATAACGCACCGTTGATTTTTGTATGCTTCGAGTTCCGGCCATGGAGGCAAAGTACTCGGCGTCATCGGGGCTGTCGGTTCCGAAAATCAGTTTGGTATTGCAGTTTCTTTCTAATTGATCACAAAAAGTGGGGGAGACTTTCATGAGATCCCCTCGGGATTGGTGGGCCACCATGATTCCAAGTTTTGCTCCTCTGGCTCTATTGAGAAGATCGATGAAATTGTCTGTGGCAAAGCTTGCGAATTCATCGACGATTAATAGACAGGGTTTTCGATCTTTTTCAGGGACCTCGTCATAGATTTGACCTACGGATCTGATGAGATCTTGAAGAACTAATTTTCCAAGTTGTGTGCAAGAGGCTTTGTCGGCCATGGAGTTGAGAAGAAAGTAGGTGATTTTGCCTTGTTTGATGGTCTCTTTCAGATCAATGGCTGAAGGGGAGAGAGATTCCTTTCCGATGAGTGGGCCGGCCGAGGATCTATATATATTGATAAGATCGGAGAGGAGTCCTGATACTTGCCGCAACCCGTCTTTTTCTCGTAGGGACTCAGCTCTATTTCTCAGAGTTTCTTTTGTTTCATTGTCCAAAAAATCGGAGACGGCCAAGGTTTCAAGTTCATCAGGATTAGAGAGATAGTGAGCCAAATCTGAGAGAGTGAAGGGAACACCTCCCTGATCTCTGATTTGACAAAGAGCTAAGAGAAGATCTGAGAGAGCTCGGGAGGCGGTTTTCTTATAATATTCTTCAGACCAATCGAGTGAGTTCATGATCTGAGAAAGAATTTCCTGAGGTGTGCCGTGTTTGATGGGATTGTAGGGTTTTGAAATTTTATGCTGAGTGAGACAGAAGAATTCGAGATTTTGCAATCGATCGGATCTTAGGGCTTCATTTCTAATCCATTGGATCGTATCAAAGTCGGCTTTGAGATCGACAAAGATGATGCCCATTTTTTTGGTATCAGACTTTTGAGAATGACCTGAATCAGGGTTGTTTTTCCAGCACCACTGCCACCGATGAGCTGAACATGATAATTGAGATTGGCCTTGGTTAAATAGACAGGCTCATTTTGTTTCCAATTTTATGACCGATCAGAATTTCGTCCTCAAGAGGGGTCCGATCCTCTGAAGCCTTAAGAATGGCTTTCGCCAAAACGGGAGACATGTGGAGAATGGAGACTCCTAAAAGTGGGAAAAGGAAATAGGGGAGAGCTGCGGCCTGAATCATGGGAGCGACGTCTGAGAATTGTTCAAAAACGCCTGACAAGATAAATAGACCTGAAACTCCTACCTTCAAAAAACTCTCCCTTTGAAGAGTGTCCAGCTTTAAGGACCTCAAGAAAACAGAATTGAGAAGTGGCTTTAAGAACTGAAAAAAAGCATCGGCCAAAGGGGCCATGAGGTTTTTCGACAGTGCCCCTCTCAAAAAGGTGTTGAGGAAGAGAAATCCAAATTGTGACAAAAGACCTATGAGAAAGATCTTGAACAAGTAGAGCTGGACATCAACTGTGGAGAAGGACTTCAATTTGAGGAATTTTTTGATCCATGTGAAAAATGGTCCTGTCTCAATCCAGTTGTTATAAGACGAGGCTCCCCAGTGGAAGAGATCTATTCCCCACTGATACTCAAAGATCCCCCAGTAGATGTGACCATGCGTTGGAAACCCAAAGATGAAAATCACGAGTGATAAGGGGACCATGAAGTTGGCAAAAAAGATGAAGCACTTTACCCGTATGGATTTTTGAAGTCCCCAGGCTCCAGTTAAAACCAGGCCAAAAAAAAGGCCTAAGAGAACCATGGGCAAGAGTTTGGCTACTTTTAAAGAAGAAGAACTCCACCCAAACTGCCTGAGACAATGAGAACTCCATTTTGATCGTTTTCATTCATCCTATTTTTTGAGGACATGCTGAAGCTCCCTTTGATTAAAAATCTCCCCTATCCACTGAACCTCAGATTTGAGTCCCTGAGTCATTGTCTTGTAGCTCTCTGCAACAATTTGAGAGGTGCAGACGATGTGAAGTTGATGGTAGTGAGCGGGGAGGTAGGTCAATAGCCCCTTGATTTGCGAGACTCTGGTTTTTCTCTGAGAGGGAGATTTTGGATAGTGCTCCATTTCAAAGATCACGTTTTTTTCGGATGAGTTTGAGTAGACGCCGTCAGGGATAAAGACCTTCATTTTACTCATCAAGGTCATTCTCTGAATAGGAAGGTCTTCGCTGATGAGCCGTCTTTCGGATCTCCAAAAACTGGCTATCGAGAGTTGTTCGAGTTTCACTCTGGTCCAGGCGACAAGGGATGAGTGATTTACATTGAATGAAAATTGAGCTGTTGGTTTGAGCTGGCGGACTTCCGGTCGGTACCACTTAAGAGCTGAGACCCCGATGGGCGTTGTTCGATAGAAGAGATTTTTCTTTCCAAAAACAATGGCTTCGATAAGTCCATTAGTTCTGAGGCGATTGATGCGAGTTCTTGAATTTTTGAGTTTCGTCTCCCAGCAGTCCTGTCCCCAGAAGGCAAAGGCCAAAGGCTCAACTCCCAGGGGCCCCATTTCATTTAAGAACTCAAGCAGATGAAGATCTCTTTTTGTCAGCGACATGGGCTCTTTAAAAAATCTCTCTGGCGACTTCATGTTTTCTCCCGTGTTTCATTTCCTATATTGGCTTCAAAAATAATCTTCATTTCTCTGACCCCACCCCCTGTTATTATTCCAATCTTTTGGACCTTTCCGAATGGCTCGGGCGTTCTCAAGACCACCCGACCCCAATTACTCGTTGGGGGTGGGTGGTCTTGAGATTGGCGAAAGCCAAAGTCCGAGCCAAGAACACATTTCAAATCAATAGGATATGGATTTGAGGGGGGAGTTTTAGGTTGGGTATTGCCCCGATATTTTTGAAGCTCAAAAACCCAACCTAAAACCCAAGGATAAACGTGAGGAGAGCCAAAGATTCTTTGAAAAGGAGCTTGGATTTTTCTCGCTACATTGGCACTCGTTTGCTCAAAATCTACGACAACAAGTTCTTCCTTTTTTTGCGGCTTCAGCTTCAACTGACTTTGACTCTCTCTCGGGTGTACCGCGACCGGAACCGTTCGTCGGGGGTGGCGCGATATACCCACACCCCAACGGTACAAGTCGCGGTGTGGGTAAGAAAAAGAGTACTCAAATTTCATAATCACTCGCCGTGTTTTCTTAAGATAATTTCTGGAGCATTGTGGTGGTCTTTGTTTTCTATCAATCTCGATCTGGGAGGAGAGGACTTCACCAATCCCAGAAGTTTTCCTCTGACCTCGGGATCTGAAATGGCCTTGCCGATCAAAAAGGATTCCTCGGCATAACGGTTAATGAGATTCCACCAGGCCTCATCTTTTTCTCTTAAAATAAGATGAGAGATAACTTTGGTCCAATCAGAGCTCCTCAGTCCCATGCCTTTTGCATGCTCCTTGAAGGACTTGATTCGACTTGCAGCTTCGGAATTTATTTTGATGACGGACATTTTCGACTCCTCTTGTTAATTGTTTGGTTAATTTTCGATGGCAGGGGCAAGAACGAGAACTTTGATTTCAAAGGGACCTTTTAGTTCTGAGAACTCAGGAAACTTTTTAAGCTTTTCTCGAAACCTCTCAGCTGAGCTCATGGCACTTTGGCTGAGCGCTTTTTTTGTTGAGGAGTTAATGGAGGTGTCCTCAATGGTTCCCCCAAAGGGAGTCAGATATTTTGGAACCTGAGCGTCAAAGTAGGCCGCCATAAAAGTTGAGATAAAGTCGCCCGCAAAATACTTGGCTTCTTTTGAATGATGAATGCCCTCAAAGCCAGGTGTGCCGAGCTCTGTTAAGGCCGTACCTTTGAAGGAAAAAGCTTGGGCCTTGGATCTGGGAGAGAGCATTTCAAAATCAATGAACACTCGATTTGAGTTGGGCTCAAGACGGGAGAAGCCAACGAGTCTTGATTGGGTTAGGTGGCCTGAGGTAATCCGGGCCACAACCGGAGCTTTTTCATCGGGGAAAGCAATGACGGAGTGCTCAACTTGAGCCGATAAAATATCCCCAGGCCTTATAGTTTTGAGAGTCTCCTTTACTGAGTCCATGGGAACAACAATGGAACTCTCAGTGTCTTTTGATTTTTGGGAATTTATTGCCAAATAATATTGGGGAAGATTGGATCTGACACCTTGATAAGGGGCAGCTTTCGTTTTGACTTCGATCTTGGCTCGGCTCTTCTTGGTATTGGGACCCGTGGTTTCAGTAACTGAAGGCATCTTTCCTTTTGAAGAGGGATTTTCAATTGTCTCGAAATCATCGACAGATTCCTTAACTGATTCTGGCTCATTGAGTAAAGAATGCCCGTCGAGGATGTGATCTGAGGCCAAGCAGTTGAGCTGAAAGTAGTGATTGAGAATCAGAAATAGAATTAGCTTCATTTTTTGTCTCCCGAATCTGGAGCTTCGACCTGGGTGGGGGCGGGGGGCCGAGTCTTGGGGTTTGATGAGGTATCAGTTGAGGGCGGATTCGAAGGGATGCGGTCTATTCTCTTTGCAGTTCTTTTTAAGATCTCAATAAGAGAGGGAGTTTTTGGGAAATCTTTCTGGTTCTGACTTTGGAGAGGACTTTCTTTTGGACTCTCCTTAAGGTATGCGGAGCTTTTCCCTGTCTGATCGGAGACTGTTTCGGTGAAGGTGGGTCCTTTGACCGCTCCCAGAATTTTGATCACATCTTGATGAAGTTTTTGGTTTGCAATGACGTCAAAGACAAAAAGCCCATGGGAGCATCGAACGATCAAGTTGGTCGGATCAACCAAATTTGTCCTGGCTGATAAGACGAGTTCAGATTTTAGAGTTTTTGAGACCTGAACTTCAAGGCTTGATTTTAACCCCACCTTGGCTTCATCAATATCGCAGGGAAATTGAATGACACTGGAGAGCCCGGGCTTGATGTAGATCAGGCCTACTTGAGAGCGATCGAAGAACTGAGATGATATCCGGGTTTGGGCCCTAGTGAAAAAACAGGGAAAAAAGCCTACAAAAACACTCAAAGTACACACTAAAAAGCAGGGAAAAAGGGCCATAATCATAGTTTTTCCTCCCGAAGTTCTGTGATCTCCATGCCCCAGGGGTTGCCTTCAGTCCTCTCGATTCGCTGGAGCTTGAGAATTACTTTCACCTGAAAGCTCTCGGTCTGAAGGCGGGATTTTTGCTCTATTTGCAAAAGAGCTTGAAAGTGCTCCTTATCGACTTGGTTGAGACCTCGAAGTCTTGAGCTTTGCACAAGGCCTGATTTTTCAACGGCCAATTTTAACCTCTGGATATTTTCTCCCTCACTTTTCCAAAGACTCTCAGACATGAGATTTGTGGCCTCGCCCACGTTTTGATTGAAATCGAGTGGGGTGAAGTTGTAGGCCTTTGAGAAATAGTGCTTCAAGAAAGAAGTGAGCTCTGTCTTAAAGAGAGGATCGTCTTGGCTTGTGATGATTCTGGTGCCGTTGGCATCAATACCGATCAGGAGGGTTTTGCCCTGATTTTTGACTGCTTGAAAAGTCGCAAAGCAAGCCCAAGATGTGAGGGCTAAAAAGAGAAGGCTTTTCAGAATTTGTGGCTTTAGTATTTCAAATGCCAATTTCATAGGGAAACTCCAGAGGTCTTAAAGATTGGAACGTTCATTTTTCACTCCCCCCTTTGCGAGCGATCAATAAAAGTCGTATTTTGCCTCGCCTGTCTTTTCTGAGACGAAGAATAAGACCCCCTTCTCAAACCCTGTTGTTCTCTTGCACTCCCACTTGGATTGCTGGAATTTCCATTTCCATTTCCATTTCCATTTCCATTGGGTGAGGTATTTGGAGTTTTAAGTCTTTGAGAGGACAATCCAAGACGAGCTGTGTTCAGTTTCGAAGGGCTGAAATATTTTTGGCTAGACCCATCCGAATGGGAGAGATTTTGGCCAAGTGAAGTTCTAGCTGTAGATTTGTTTCGAAAAGGACCTGTCAAACTTCCTTGGTTTGACAGGTTAAAGGGGAGAGCTCCTGAGCCATTTTTTGAGTCTTGGGATTTATGAGCCATCAGGTCTGTGTTCTTAGAATTTCTCATTCCAGACTTTCCGCTTAGTCTATGCGTGATTTGAGCCTGATGATCCCTGGAGCTTTCTTGAAAGGAAGAGCCCCTTGAGGAGGCAAAGGGCTGAAGCAGGGGACTTCGATTTCTTAAACCAATGGAGCTGTTTAATTGGGCCTGTCCTTTTCTCTGCGACTGTTGAGGTAAATATCGAGGAGGAGTCAAGCCGTGGACAAATCCTCCGGCAATTCGTCTTCCCACCTCTTTTCCTCCGGAGAGAGCACTTAAGGCTGAGCCTCCAAACGTCGAATGAAGAAGGAGCTTACAAAATGAGAGAGGGCCTAAGAGTTTGAACAGCTCGATTAAGAGATCAATGGACCAGGAGAAAATCTGACTTTCAGATTTTAATCCATTTTGGAGTAGCGTTCCTCCCACTCGGTCAAAGACTGAAAATAAGAGGGGCCAAGAGGAACCGATAAGAATGAGAAAGAAAAAGATCTTGATGAGCGAGTGCATGGATAAAACTGTGCCGAAGAGAAAGACAATGGGAGCCAAAGCCGACATAAAGATGAGTGCAATAATAAAAAGGCACTGAGCTAGGTAATAAATAACAGAGGTGATAAGCCCTAGAGTTTTTCGAACGACAGAGAGGCCGGGAGTTGAAGTGGGGTCTTTTTGAGAGAGCAGAAGTCTTTGAGTTTTTTGTTGAGTAATGTCGCCTTCAATGGCTCTTGAAAAATCAAAAGTCAGAGAGAGGAGATATTCATAGGAGAGAAGAAGGGCCAGAAAGAGGGCGGCTCCCTTGAGAAGCTCTCCATACTCTCTTGAGTTGGCGGCCGTCATATTGAGATAGAGGAGTCTTAAGGAGAAGAGTACTGGAAAGATCAGAATGATATAGCTCTTGGTTTCTCGAAAGACCTCGCCACTCATTTTTTGGGTGAATTCAAAGCTCATGGATGAACCCCCCGCCTTTTGATAAACTCCTGCGTCATCAGTTCATCAAAACTCCTCGATTCGATCTCGGATCTTCTCATTTGAAGTTTTAACTCGGTCAAAATCTCAGTCTGAACAGCGAGCGAGGATCTTTGAAGTTTGAGCTGTTCTTGAAGAGTAAAAGCGCTCTCTGATTGGGCATAGGCCGAGGCAGCTTTTGGAAAATTGGCCAGTGTCAGGAACAGACGCTTTACTCTCTTCAAGTATTCACTCGAAGATCTGATACTGTCGGTTAAAGTCATTTTTGAGAGCCTTGGAGTTTTCATCAGGGCTTCGATTTCGTTTTTGGCCCAAACTGCTGTTTGAGTTTTTCCCTCGATTTTGTCCAGAGAAGCTGAGAGCTCACTGATGGATCGATCCAGTTCGGAGAGGTGCGAGGAATCCCTCTCCGAGGAGTTGTTGTCCACGGTCTTAAGTAGTTCATGGGTGGCATCGACGAGAGCCGAGGCCTCGGCTACTTTTTCAGCAGAATCGACAATGGTGTCCAAAAAGGCTTGAGCCCTTGAGGGAGACAAAAGCCAGGAGATACACAGTAGTAGTAGTGAAATAAGAGTTCGAGAGGGATTGGGGCTCATGAATCTTGAACCTTTCTATCGAAACTCAAGACTCTGATGGCTTCAAGACGTGTCAGCCTTGGAACTGTCTTCATTAGACTCTCGATCTTCTGGTTGTCTTCTCTTGTACTCGAGAATCTCCAATACTCCTCGGGGCTTAGGATAATGCGAAATATTCGGGAGCCAAATTTGTCCTGATACAAAACCTCTGAAAATCTCTTCTGCTCTCTCGTTAAATTCTCAAGACTCTCCATCTTATCCCTCGACAATTGAAATCTCTCCTGAAACTCTTTTCTCTCTCCATCAACGCTAAAGAGAAGTCGGTTGGGACTGTTCTCGATGATACCCTGATCATTTTGAACGATCAGATCCGTTGATTTTTGGCTGATGGCAATGAAGGATCCACCGAATTTTCTGACGTTAGCCGTTGAAAATTTAAAGAAGGGAAAGCAGCGCTTGATAAAAAGGGAGTCTCATCTGCGATAAAGACGAGTTTTTTGTCCTTTGATCTGATCATTTCAAGGTTAAATTGAGCCATGACGAGTGAAAATCCGCCCTGGCCAAAATCAGCGTCACTGGCCTGATGAATATCTGAAAAATTATAGTAGCGAAGGCGACAGTCATCTTGAGACGGATCTTGCTCGGGTCCGCTGATCAGAGCATTTTGATAGATACCACCTTTAGCCCATCGGTAGAGGAGAGATTTTCTCGGAAGATCTTTTGATTCCTTTAAAAACCCATCAATGGATAGAGTTTCATTGTCTTTTCTTTTGATCCCTTCGGCATAGAGAAATAGAGCTCTTTCCACCTGGGCTCTTAATTCCTTAGAGAGTGTCAGCTCTCCCTCTTCGGTCATGAGCACGTTGAGGAAATTTGATAGAACAGAAATTGAGGACTCATGAATGCCCTCTTTAAGACACAAAAAGGGATTCATGCCGGAGGGCTTGTCAAGGCTCAGCCGATACTCTTTCCCTTTTAAATTCTCGGTTTCCTTCGAGTGGCTTCCACCCACATCGACTTTGATAATATGAATTCGCGTGTCATGAAGAAGGGCTCTCGTGAGAAGATTGGTGAGTACACTTTTTCCACTGCCTGTTTTGCCACAGATAATCGTTGAGAAGGCGTCGTAGCGCTTATCAAACAAATCGATCGAGTCCAGACTGTGGTCTCTGCGGTGAAGAAAAAGACTGTGGCAATCTTTAAGATTTCTATCTTCATCGCGGATATTTTGAGATTTTTGATCGACTCTCCTTTTTCGAGCCCCAAGAAGCGGGAAATAGAGGCTTAAGATGTCTCCTCTTTCCTTGAAACTTAAGTGATGAGAGCTGCCTGGAAGAAGAGATTTAAAGCAATTAAAGCTTCCGAATGTCTCAAGGGCAAAAGCTCCCATGGGTTTCATAGCATGAATGACAATTTTTGAGTCCTCCCGAATTAACTCCTCAGAGACTCTTGGCAAAATCACGTAGAGCTCGTAATTAAAAAGAGACTCCCTCTCAAGGGCTACTTTTTCTAAAAGATCTTCGGAATCATAATACTTCTGAGCCGATATCTTATCCCCTCCGCTCAATCCTTGAGAGGATTTGCGACGGAGCAAGAGCTCAGAGAGACTTGAGGGCATTTTTCTGACCTTCAAGGATATTTGATAGGGCTCGGGGATTTGTTGTCTGAGACTGTGAAGGGAGTTTAAGTTTAGAGCCGTGGGTGTTGGCCCCTGAAACTTCACAATCCCAAAAATCTCGGGCGATATCTCAATGCCGGCTTTGAGTATTCTTAAAAGTTTCCCCTGAGTGCTAAGGACCGGAGGTTTTTTTAATGCTCGGCACTCAAGGCCTATCTCTTCTAAATGTTTGAGATTAAACCCATCCAAAAGGGAGAGGGCGTAGGATTCCTCAACTGAGGTGGATTTCTTTCTCAAGATGGTCTTGATCAATTGAGAGAATCCCCCGATTTGGGTCTCAAGACTTATTGTGATCTTTTCCCGTGAGAATCCGATCTCTGAGAGCTCCTCTCTTCTTGATGAGAGAGCCGTACTTGAAGAAGAGAAGGCCCATTGAGAGCTGAGATTAATTTTAAGAGTGATCCTTGGATCGAGTGAAAGGGCAAATTGAGTGAGATGACGGCTCACATCCTCCAGATCGTCTCGCTCGGGATCGATTCCATCCACTTCAAAGGCTGTTAAGAGGCTTAAGTTTTCAAAGACCCAGAAGCGATGACCTCTTAGATCGAAATGATGAGTCAGTTTTGGATAAATCACTTGAACCCTCCTGTTGAAGGCCCGGGAGAGGAAGTCCCGGACTGTGTGTCTTCGAAAGTTGAGTCTTAAGAAAACAAGAGAAAGAGAGCAGATCAAAAGGTGAAGAAGAGGAAGAAACTTTGCCGATTCAAATTGTTTAAAGACCAGAAGGCCAGATAGAAAGAGAAGGCCAAGGAAAATAAAGTCCACCTCACTCAGGCCAAAAAACAAAGACGAATTATTGAGGGAATAAGAGGGTTTTTGGATGGGTTTAGGCACCAAAAACACTCCTTAATAATTCAATAATGGCAGGTCCTCCAAAGGTGGCAGCAAGCCCTATGACTCCGCCAATGAGTATCTGCTTTCCCAAGAAAGGAGCCCCAAAGTGATAAAAAATAGCGCCGAGAGCAAAGGCAATCCCACTCGTTGCTTGTGCAAGACTTAAGAGACTTTGGTTGGCCATATTGGCCGCCTGACTGAGCCTACTTGCGTGGGCTGGATGAGAGAAAATTAAAATGAAAAGAGAAAGAGGAGAGAGCAGTTGAGTGAATAAAAATGCAGAGGTCTCATTTGTTTTGTCAATGTAGGTCTGATTATGTTTCATTTTTTTATTCCTTTCTAGAAATCTGTTTTGCTTGGAATGAATTCCCGCTTTTTTCCAGTCTTTATGGAGTTAAAGACGGTGGAATAAACTCGTACATCAGGTTGTAGTGGAGCCAAGTGTTAGGGTTGCCGGAGTCTTGAACCCATTGATCAACGGAGTATTTTCTCCACTCTCCAGGACTGATGAGTTTTCTCGCCTCATCCGGCAGCGATTTACTAAAAAGGCCTGAGCCTTGAGAGAGAAGTCTCGGGGCTTCTGATTTTTTGAACTTTATTAATTCAGCTTTAAGCGCTTCAGTCTCTATTTTTAAGTCTTGCGATGCCTTTTCATTGTCAAACAGGTAAAGACTTGCAATTGCGAAACCTGATGAGAGAAGAGCTGCCCAAAGGGCTCCATGGCTAAATTTGCTTTCATCCTTTGGTGCCGACATAGACCCAAAAGACCCTCCAACAATGGCTCCCACACCCATTGAAGACAACTGCGATTGTCTGTGAGTGGCACAGGAGTTCAAAAAAAGTCCCATCAAACAAATTCTCAGTGCTTTCATCTGGTTCTCCAAAAAGAAGGTCTAATGATTCGTCAGAAACACAATGAAATCTCGTCTCCTCAAGCACCTCTCTCTCGTTGAGAAAGAGAGAAGAGATTGAGGAGCATTTGAGATGGGCTTATTTTGAGGTCTTCGGAGTCCAAATCCCCATCAAATCAAAGTGAGAGAAAAGAGGCAGAGCTCTTTGATCAACAATTGTCATCGATGGGGCTTTGATATTCTGAGCTTTCAGATTGAGTCCAGATTCGCTCACAATGAACTTCAAGCTTTCAAGTTGTCTCCCTGTGAGGATGTCACCCTGATCGCGAACAAGCTTCTTCTCAGCACAAACTGTGTGACATATTATATCAGGCATTCCATCAATCCCCCTTCCGGTCCTATTCCTGCACTTCTCTTCTTCCCTGGCACATTCCTCGTGGCAAGTCGTAGCTCCCCTGAATGTTCTCATCGTGTCTTGAGGTCTTCCCTGATCAAAAAGAGAGAGAGTATTTGGATCTGATCCATAAAGCCCCACATACAGTGGTGTCTGGGGTCTTAAGTGAAAAGTGAGCTCCTTAGGGAATCCTTCACCCAAATGAACTCGGTCCATCGCAAACTGCAAGGACTCCTCATTGAGCGGAATCAACTCAAAAGGTCCTGGATTTTCGAAATTCAAATGTTGCTCGTCGACTGCGAAATTACATCCTAAATCTCGGTAAACCCTTTCATATATTTTAGTTTGTATCAGCCCCAAGCCTCTTTGTCCGAGGACAATCTCAACGGGATTTTCCTCAAATGAGGTGATCTGAAGGACTCTCAACAATGCAAATCTTTTATCTACGAGCTTAATTTCAGAAAACGAAAGACTTTCACTTTCCTTCGACAGACTTGAAAACTCCTCAGGCGTCAGGCTCTTTGATTCAATTCGACTTGGAGGTGTTGAGAGCGAGAATTTTAGGACTCTTGCCTCCTTCTCTTTTTGTCCATTGATCTGGATCCGCACCGAAGCCGTCCTTGATTCAGAGGGAGTAAAAATATTCTTTAGTCCATGAACATGAAATTCCAGATTGAGATTGGACTTCAAATCTGGTGTCAAACCCGCCACCACTTTGACGGCCGATAGAGGAAGCTCCGCCTCCGATTCCATGTATTTGATAAAGGCCCTAATCCCCCCCTCATGAATGGAGGAGTCGGGGATATTGGAAAGAGTTAGCACCATTTCGTCAGGCACAAGATATGGAAGTGAGAAGTTCTCACCAGAAAGCTCCATTTGAGATAGGGCTTTGACTTCATTGAGTCTCATCTCTCCATGAAGTGTTTCATCAATTTTTAAGGAGAGGCTCAAAGCCTCGCTTTTAGCCGGAGATGGAGCCTTTGAATGGTCATTATTTTTAAACGAACAAGCAAAGCACAGAAACGAGACAAGGAAAATATTCCAAAAAGAACGCATAACTCCCCCTTTTGCCCGAAAATCGAACAAGAAAACGAGCTCACCCTTGCGTTGAGAACCAAGACGGAATAACTTCCGATTGCTTTGTGTTGGAAGATATTTTCCGCACCGGCTCTCCCTGGCACTTTAGTTTCAGCTAAAGTTGTTAGGGCGAGCTTTTTTTTATTTAGTACCCACCATGAAAAAAACTCGAGCTTTTCACATTTACTCAAGCTTTACCCATGAAAACTTTGTTGAGACATCCAAATCAAAATATTCCTTTTGAATAAAGAAAAATCTTTGGCTAAACGAATTATGATCACCACGGTGATTTGATTCATTGAGCAATCAATAGGTTACACGTAGAAATGATCACCATGGTGATCATTTCTAGACTAAACGCATTAAAAAACGTGGATCGTTTGGATCTAGAAATCGGGGGGACTAATGAATTTATTGCCGGAAATTAGATTTAAAATTAACTCTTGGCTTGAAAGTGGGACCGGCCGATCATCAGCCATGCTTGCACGACTAGCGGGTCTGCCCTATTCAACCACTAGGCGTGTTGTTCAGGGAGAGTCCATTTCTACCTGCGTAAATCTCGCAAATATTTTAAGTGTCGTGCTTGAAAACAACGATGCTCATCTTCTTGGGTCTCTCCTAAAGGAGCAATTTCCAAATGAAACTTCTGTAATTGAGACCTTTATATCTAAAGGTCTCATTTCTGATGATTCCCGCCAAAAGCTCAACAGGTTCATTAATGACGATCCAATCTCATCAGTTATTTACGCTATATGTAATTCAGATATAGGAGTATCTGCTGATGAAATTGAAAATGAGTATGGACGAGCAGGAATGAGAGCCTTAGATAATTTGATTAATGCAGAGCTCGTCGAGCAAGCAGGTGGCAAATTTAAGACATCTACGGATAAAAAAGTAAACTTTACCGTTCAGTCGTTTAAAAACGCTTTGAAGGGACATGTTGACAACATGTTATTTGAAAACCTCGAGGAGAACTTAGCTTTTGGCTATATTCAGTGGGGAACCATTTCAAAGGAGGCATATTGTCAAGCGCTAGTGGCCTTAAAGAAAAATATGCAGGAGATTGAATCACTAATAACAAATAACCCTGGAAATATTCCTATTTATTTTCTATCGTTGGGCAACTCATACGTTGACCTAAAATCATTCACTGAACGGGAGAAGAGAAAAAATGAAAAAAATTAGTATATTGGTATTCCTATTTCTAACGACTCCCTCCTTGGCCGGTAATGGTTCGGGGGTAGGTGGAACCGGAGGGTTTCACACTCAACCCATTGAGAAAGATCAAGAGGACGGTTATTCTCGTGTGCAGTTTGTTGAACGTCACCAGGGAGAGACGACCTTCATTCTCAAAAGAGATGGTATTGAACATGTTTTTTCTCTACGGCCAGAGGAAATCGATCCTCAGATGATGAATCTCATTTTTAAATCAGAGCAAAACAGGGGAGAGCCCGTTTTTGTAGAAATTTAGATTTTTATCAAGAGCGAAAATGAATGGAGAGTGAATCTCTTCATTAGGATGATAATATCTCAGAACAGGGGTTCTCAGGAAATGAAAGCCCCTTTGTTTTTTAGGTGCTGACCTCACTGCCGTTTTTCACAGCCAATTAAGCGCCCTTGAAGGCACATGATTCGATAGCGACGGCTGATTGTCTCAAAGATATTTTGGTGAGCGCTGCCGATTTCAGGGTTTCTCTTCCATTCATTTGTTGCCGCAGGACTTCGCGAAGGGTCACCGTATTTTTTCCCTCCCGGCAGATATTGTTTTAGATCGAATTTATCAAAGGGATTGTCACTTCGCTTTCCGTTTTCAAGAACACCACTAAAGCTGGAATATCCCTCTCGAGATTCGGCTCCAAGAGGACTTGAAGTATAGCCTCCACCACCACCGATGCCCTTTAAAACGTCAGTATCATAGCCGGGGCCTCCATAGCCACCACCCCCTCCCGAGTAGGGCATAGCACTTCCTCCGCCGCCTCCGCCCCCGGCAAATCCTCCACCGTTATTGGGAATGGCATTGGCCCTTGCCTCTTCTCCCAATCCCTCACCAAAGATGGGAGCTTGCACTTGTGCATTCGTGTCGGTAACACTGAGGTCACTGCCGTCAGCCGCTCTGGTTCCAAATCCTGTGTTCTGAAATGAACTCCCACTTCCTGATCCGCTCCCGGTCGAGGCACTGCCTCCGCTTAATCCTGAACAAAGAGGATCGGATTGAGCATTGGGTCCTCGGCAATTAACACAGATTGGATTTGAAGCGTTGACGGGATCGTTACAGTCTCCGTTAAAAACAGGCTGCTGGTCAATGTTGGGAAATCCTGTCACTTGATTCGTGGCGGCTTGTTGGCAAAGATCGGCAAATCCACTCGCTGCAGCTGATTGAGCCGCTTGTCCTCCCATGGCCGCCACATTTGAGTTATAGCCCGTACACCGAGTGCCTCTTCCATCTGCATTGGCTTGAGCGGCTCTGTAATCACTGACCAAGCTCTCAGGGCACTTGGCACCTTTTCCACCGTTTGCCCTGAAGACCGTGTCCAATTGACTGCATTCGGTTAAAACTCTGCGGTACTTATTCGACACTTCCTGGCACTTATCTTCGCAAGTGCCCTTATCAGAAAAGCACTTTGCTCCCAAAGCCGTATTGGCTCCAGCCCCTCCGAGGGCTACAAGTTTCATAAACTCACAGCTCTTGGCAATTCCCGCAGAATCGCCTCCCGAAGCCCCACCCATGGAGACCATACCAGCGGCTCCAACTAAGAGTGTTCCCATGGCTGTTATCGAACTCGCACTCGGTCCATCAAGACCTGACACACACTTCACCGGATCATTGCAACAGGTATAGGCTTTTTTGTGAGCCTCTTCGCAGTAGGCTCTATCACTCTCAACTTCCGGTGCCTGAGGAAATCCCTGAATGGTATCATTCATTCCAACAGTGGAGTCTGATTCCGCTTGACCTGCATCTTCATTCGCTACTGTGCTCATCGGTCGTCCATCGGATCCGCACTGAGGCAGTCCATCTTGCTTTTGCGACTCTTTCATCCAACAAGACGGCTCCCCATTGTCATCGCACATGGCCTTGCCTTTGACTTGGCCTGAGTCAGCTGACCAGCAAGAGGCTGTTTGAGTTGAAGAGGATTCATCTTTCGATGAAGACTTGCTAGCTTTCTCTGAGTCCTTTGCATCTGCATCATCTTTTTGTCCTGAGGATTTGCCGGAGCCATTCTTCGTCGTGGTCCCTTTCTCTGATGGTTTCGTAGCAGGATCTGACCCCGAACCTCGTGGAGATTGTGAAGTCCTACTTCGAGGAGTTTGAGGGGTTTGGTTCGAGCCGCAGGTGGGATCGAAATCTAAGCATCCGGCAGATCCTCCGCCATCTTCTATTTTCTTGCTAGGCCGTGGAATCGCATTCCAATTAATTGGATCTGGAAAAGTATCAAAATCCCCTCCATAGGAGCGATTCTTCTCGAAATAGGCCAGATTTGCAGGAGTCAATCGAAAGGCGGGCAAAAAAGTACCGTCCGGATTTCTTGTTCCACAGTGTCCATACTTTTCAGTGATGCCAGCAGGGCAACTCAAGGCGTGAGACACTTTTGGAATCAAACAGGCAAAAACAGAGACAAGAGCGCAAACGACAAAACGGAACTTATCACCACCACTCAATCCAGAAGCCTTTGATATATTCAAAAAGTTCTCCACCACTCAGGGACTTCTGGCAGGATGAAGGTTCTTTACGGAAATTTGCCTGCTCTTAAATTTGATTTTACAGGTAAACTGATCCTGTATCAAAAATTATAAGAGAGAGTTTCATTTACGCCTAAGTGTTTGATATTTTGGATCTATCTCGTCTCAATTTGAGACTTAAACCAAGACCGTGATCTGAATCAAATTAATTGTTAAATGGATCTCGTTGCGTTACCATTTTGCTTCGGTTCACTTCGACCGAACTTCTTTCGAAAATTGATGAATTCCTCGTAAAAGGAATTTCCGTCAACCGCTAAATTTACGCGATTTTCAATGTGAAAATCGCCTTCCGTATCTGTAGCATTAGGAAGCAGCCTATTTCCGCCATGTACACCGGTAAATGTCAAAACTCCATGTTCATCACGTACTGCAAGTGCTGAACCAGAAGATCTATCGAGAGTATCGCCGTCATGAATCAAGACATTCTTGATCGCCGGTCCTAAATCCGAGTCAGGGTTTCTATAAATATTAAAAGGCTCACAGTTTTTGTAAAAAGGAGAGTCCTTGATTTTACCGTTCTCATCTCTCAGACTCACCATCTCAATTTTTTTCGAAAAGCGCGTATCATCGAGAGGCTTAAAGGCAAGAGGTTTGGGCCAGTGCTTTCGATCAACTGGTACTTTCTTCCCAATTTTTCCATTAGCATCCCTTTTTCCAACCGAAACCCCGACAGGCTCTTTCAGTTTTACAAAGGCATAATCCTTATGTCTGAGCTCTCTCGGATTCTGACTTCCGTACTGAATCGACTCAATTTCATAGCTTCTCCACTCATAAGCCACATCTGGATCTTTTCTTAATTCCTTTGGAATCCAGACTTTTGTTGAAAACTTGAAGCCTTTCCCATCACTGTACTTATCGATTTCACCGTCAATATGATTCAAAAATACATGAGCTGCCGTAATTACAATATCTCCGTCCATAACTAAGTGGCCAGTGCCTGTGCAAACTCCTCCGCCCTTAGCTCTACACTTGCGACTGTAGTCCCCGATTTCACCAACCCCAAACAAGGCCTTATCTTCTTCACTTGAATTTTCATCAAAGAAAAATGGGCAACGTCCGTCATTTCCCATAATCGCAGTTGGAATAAATCTTCCCAGCTGCTGGAGATTTTTGGCATTGGCTGGTGAATTCTCACAGCCCTTCACAAAGTCGGTCCTTTTGTGGTCCGAAAAAAACGGCTCTGGCTTTCCCGTCTTTGAATTGATTATCCAATCCCCGGGAGGCAACCCGGATTGCGCATAGGCCTTTGAAAATCCAAGCCCCAAACAAAAGGACTTCAAGCAAATCAATAGAGCCAAATAGTAAATGGGATCGACGCTCATTGTAGTTTTTATTTTGAAATTCATCTTCAATGTCACCTTAAAGCGTTTAAAGCTCGTTCATATCAGGTACTGACATCCTATGCTAATGCTGTGCCAATTCGAAACAAAGCCAGTCTGGGGCTTAGAATCCCCATCTGTCGGACTGTTCCCTGATTTGAGCACTCTTTCAAGAAATGCATCCCATTTGACTAATTCCTGATCACAACAAGTCTCAGGTGACATCCCCATCGTCTCCAGCTCGAATTTCATTGTCTCCAGCTCGAATTGTAACTCCCGATCGAATCCACAAGGCATTACGGCCTACCATCATGAGCCACCACCAAGAGCGATGGAAATTCAAATTCGCTAAATTCGATTGAGCATTCAAAAATCCTTCTTGTCTCCGTGTTCTCCTCCGTCCACCTGGTATCGATTTCAATTCATCAGCGAAATTGGCTTCAAAAAAAAAGAAGTGGAACTTTGATCGAAATCAATCTGATGTTGCAAAAATGTTGTCGAGCAAGCTCTTTAAATTGCCATTTGTCGGCACATTCGAAAGTGTTCGACAGCAACCTTACAAAGACAAAATTAAACATCACCTATCTGTAAGTCTTCAAACGAAAACACATTTTCCACGATTTATGATCTCAGTTTGAAATCGAATCCAAGTGGCCTACTCCTCGCAAACAACAAAATCGATTTATCCCGCAATCACAGACTGCCATAGACCTCTTTTGTTCTATGAGGTCGATTATTTAAGGAGAACTCTTTGTGAGGCGTCAATTGGTGAAATTATCAGAACATATTAGAGAAATAGCCCTTTTTAGGACAATTGAAGATCAATTGTCGCCTAACACTCAATCAACCTCTGCAAACAAAATTTGGTCCCTGCATAGCGGAACACTCCTGATTTTGAAACTATCCGCAGCCTTGAGTCTGATCCTATTTTCATTGACCCAACAAACTTCGCTTGCTGAAGGCAACCATATGAGAAGTGACGCTTATGCACAAGCTATCATATACATGATCCAGAAGAAACAGGAGCAGGAAGCCGCCGCAGAGCTGCAAAGCGTAAATGCAGCTTTGGCCGCTGAAAGGCAAGCTTTTCGGGAGCGTTTGGAAATTCTTAAACAGTCCAGAATCGAATTCATCAATACTCTCAAAAATCTTTCAAACCAACATCGCGAGGCTGATCTTCCTCTATTGGCAGTGAGGGCTTTAGTTCAAGCTGCTTCTGGTGAAAATGAATTGATGAAGGAAAATGCTCAACAGTTCATGGCAAAGAGCTCGGGCCTTTTAGAATCCCTATCAGATTTTAACTATTTCAATAAAAAATCACACCTCCCGTGGTCTTACGAAGGACCCGATCCCTTTATCTCTCTAAAATTAATATTGAGGACTGTTTCCCTGGCCGATGGTCCTCCAAACCCAAATGATCCTGATATGGATTGGCTAACTCTTGCAACTCAAGTGTTATCAGAGGACGAAAATTCGATTGTCAATAGGTATATGAAATCGGCCACCCTGTTAAACCAGGCGGCGCAGAGCCCATATGTTAAGGAATTCCGGGCTAATGAAGAGCGTCTTTTTCAGTTTATTCAGACCTCAGAGACAAAATTGAAAGAAGAGGAAAAATTGCTCAATCAAATCGCTCAAATCACGATGGATTTTGCACTCAACTCAGCATTGAGCGAGCAACTGATCCGTACAATGGACCCTTCATTTCTAACTGGAGAAACAACCCTTGCCACCGCGCCTCGCGGCCGCGAGGCCATTCTTCACCAGATCGCCTCAGCGAGGCAGGAAATACAGACAATTAAAGCACAAAAAGATGCTATGCCGGCAAAGATCGACGCAGAAAATAGTATTCAGAAGGGTCGTATGGATGAGCTGGCCAAAGCGATAGAAGTCCGTATTAAGGAGATCGAAACGAGAATCACAGAACACGAGGCACTGAAAGAGCATCTCAAAGCAAAAACCGAAGAAATCGGAAATCTCAAGAAGAAGCTCATCGACTTCCAAAATATCAGCAAGGAAGCGGTAGATGGCTTCCGAGTTGTCTCGGCTGGATTGGATAAAAGATTCTTTAACGACCGTATCACTCTAATTGATTTCGCTAAATCATACATCCAGATTCGCGGATCATTTTCTGAATCAGAGAGAAGTGAACTTGACAAAATAGCGTGGACTGAAACGAAAGGTCGCTTGGAGGGTAAAAGGTACGCATACGAAAATCTAAAGATCACCTTGGATGGCTTCATTGATCAGGTCAGTAATAACAGTTTGCACGATTTGCAATTGCTTATCAATTCAGTGGAAGATTCATCAAAAAATCAAGAAATCCTAACAAAGAATGGGATCGATTTCCTAAACAGAATCAAGACTATATATCTATCCGTCAGTGACCTATTAACTGGGAAGAAGCGCTAAAATGGTACACTTTATTTTTCTCATCCTAATTGGAAGCTTTTCCACTGTATCTCATGGATCCGAAGCCTCCGTAATTTGCGGTGATGAAAGCAGGCAAAAATATTTGCTTGGAGAAGCTTTTCATTCGCAGGTTAAGGATACTGTACAGAAAGGTCTTTTGAATCCAAAAAATATGTTTAACTATTGGGCCCAGGAGAGCAATATTTCAAATAACCTCTGGGATTCATTTGATTCGTGTCTAACTGGAAATACCGACACCTCTAAGGACACTTGCATAGCAAACTGGTCTATCCTGTCTACTAACTTTTATCTATTTGTTCTGGACCTTAATCATTATAAAACGTGCAATCTTCAGAAGTTTGAAAAAAACGCTCAACACCTGGAACAATTGTCCTCCTTGATTGAAAAGACCTACAAGGAATCTCAAACACTTTTTCACAATTTGACACTAAGTGTGATCAAACGCTATTTAAAACACGATCACGCATTAAATCTCAACAAAACTGCCGCTTCCAACAATGAGAGTTCTTCTGCGCAAAGCAGAATTCTAGCATGCGAGGCCACGGTACACAGATTGAGATCCCAATATTTTAACGACTCGCTCGCAAGATTAAAGTCAGGAAAATGGGCGAGTGATATTGCGGATAAATTTAAAGCGGAAATTAAAAAAGATTTCGATTGTCAAAACTACACTGAAAAGACAGCTCTTTCAGATAAGGAAATAGAGAGTGTTCTTGAGACTCGGATCAGCTCCTTATGCGATAGAGACCATCTCAACACGAAGAACCGAATTATTTGTCATTGGCCCACCCTTAGAAGTCGCCTATTAGAATATGAAAACGGACAGAAACCAAGTCTTGTCCATATGAAGTGGATCCCTACAAGCCTCACTCGATCGCTAAAATCACTCGGAGAGGACAATTTGCCAGGTCTCTATCTTACCTACCTTCTTGATCTCCAAAAATACATTCTCAGCTCCTATTTTATGCTAGTGGGTATTGTCGAAAGCGATCTGACTGGTAGTTCGAGCGATGTTGCAAGTTGGTTGGCACATGATATTGGGATTAGAATCGCCATGGATCGATTTTCTCAGCTACAAATTGAGTGCCACTTTTTAAGCAACATTCGTTCTATGGGATTTTCTGGTGTCAAGACCGATGCTTGTGAAAAACTTAATGACTCTGCCGAGCTCCTACTCTCAAAAAATGAAATCAGAATACGCGTTTCTAAGGAACTTTCCTCCGACTATTCTGCCGGAGACAATATCAAGGACATCCATGACACCCTTAAGCAATTAACTGGAAGACCCACACGTAACGAACTTAACACCTTTGTCATTCCGAGTCTTTTCCGATCAAATAGGAGCGGAAAAATAGTGTCCCAATCATAACTCAAAATGAACACAATTTGCGCATAATAGCTGCATTCATTGAGAACAATTCCAAAATTGAACCTGTCTCGTGGTTGAGAAAAGTCGAGAGCCTCTTGAGAATTGAGGACAGTAACTGCAAAGACATATCTCGTTTTCTATTTAGTCTTGGTAGCACAAATCGGGGCTCCTCTCACTTTAATGAAATGGGAAAATATTTGGAGAGTAATTGTGGCTATTCTAGAGACCTCAATCTGTGGACAGTTCTTGGTTTTGAGTTCCAATACGAGAACAATAGATTGCAAAAGCCAAGTCCTGTTGTTCCCGACAGAGAGCCAACTCAGCCGGAGTTAACCGAGTTCAGCGACGTGGTACTTGGCATAGCTTTGAGACTGCTTATTCTTCAAAATGGCTACGATATTGATTTGGAAATTGATATTGCAAGACGATCAGGAGTCATCAATAGCCTGATCAATTGGCTCTTGGATTTAAAGTATGATCACGGAATTGATAAGATGGAAAGCGTTATGTCTGCAAAATCAAACGCGGAACGCAGTCAACAAGCGAATGATCCCGAACTCAATGATCTATTGAAGTTCTTGGTGCGTGGGGAGGCAGAGTGACACAGAGCTATTCCAAAAAGGCCAGAATTCTTCTTTCCAATCGTGAATCTATCAATGAAGTGAGGATGTCTGAAGAGGGACATTCCGAATTTTGTCAAACCTCGATTCAATCTTCACCGCAGAGGAAAGAGACCTTTCTGTTCTGCAACATTGAGTACGTTCGAAAGATAAATAGAAAGGCATATTTGAGTATTTCTGAAATCACTAAGATAGGTCTAAAATCAACTAGCCTGGCGAAGTATTTTGTTGTTCTGGCAATACCTCAATTTATATGGAATATTCGGGCAGAAGCCACGCCCGGCGAAGTTTCAACTTCCGTTAGCATCAGTGGATCGGCCTCCTACGGATACGAAGAACACCATCCAATAAAATGGGGTTGCTTTGGAAAGAACTCCACTTCTGCCTTCGATTCCGACCAGACAAAAGAAGAAGTGACATATCAAACTAATCAGGGATCTGCAGCACTTTATAATACAATTGACGAAAAGCGTAGTGTTCAGGAGAAAGTTGAAAATCAATCGGTTGATTGGAATTTTAACTATGACAAAGAAGACTATTCCTTTCACCTGAAATTCAAAAGGAACGTTGGAAAGGGAGTCGAATTTTATAATCGTAGAGCATGTAATACACGATCCTGGCATTACAGAATTGACAGTGCTACCTCTAAGGTACATTCATCCGTTAACATAGTTGTGCCGTCAAATGTTTGGATTGTAGAAATTGAAAATTTGACCAAACGAATTGCTGGGATCGATCCAAAATTCAAAATAAAAAATGTCTATTCAAAAATAAATGGTGGACTTGCTCTCGGAGATGGAATGGTCTACCAACCTGTGCACTATTTTTATGTAAAGCCTGGAGATGAAATAACTCTCGAACTAGAGTTTGAAGATACCGGATCAGATATTGATTTAGTTTCCGAACTAAAGGTCACATTTTTGGATATAATAGGTGTGATCAGATTATCAAGACATCTCTAGGTGGCGATCAACAATCGTTTTCACCTGACCGAATTTTGTCCGCTCTGAAGTCCGGATTAAATTCAAGCGACCGAAATAAAGATGGATCTCTGAGACGCCAAGCAATGCTATTTACGGGATGTTTGACGGCCCGCCCGACGATTCATAAATTATTGTTCAATAATGACATAAATGATCTCAAATCAATACTGGCTGCAATCGAGAGCATAAATAACGAAGTCATTTCTAGTTGGAAAAATGATTCCATCAGAGACTACGACCACATACTGGCTGATATTGGCTACATGGCTAGATACTCCATTTCGCAGTCAATCCTGGATTCAACTCGTTCCATGTGCAAGGAATATCCGTTTTTGATGGAAGACGGTAAAATCGGTTTAATAACGGCATACTTGAGATTGCGACAGCAATTAGATAAAATTTTGAAAATTCTTGAATTGAATGGGAACAATATCCCACAAATTGCTATCTATTTGAAGACGATTTCAGAACAACTTTACAAAATTACCCGCGAGATTCGTAATGGATCAGTGGATGTGAAAGCTATAGACGATCTGGGAAAAAGTTATAAAGAGAAGGGGATTGCATTTCATATCAACAGGATCTTACGCGAGACTAATGCTATTCCACGAATAGACGACACGAAATCTTATGAGGACTTCCGAAATGCACTAAAGAACTTCCACTCGCTCGTTATGAAATTCAACGTCCATTTTCACGTTGAGATTGAATCATTCGAAGAAAATGGAGGTGATAAAACTGATTATTCAGAGATCGACCAAATCACTAGCCAAATGGAACTAGCAGGGCAAAATCTAGGGCTTACGTTACGGCGTTTTTTATCCCAGTTCGAGGGACAGTATGTAAAGGGTTACCTGAACGGGCTATCAGAAATTGAAAGCCGCCATTACCTGGGTACATCGGAAATTGTAGAGTCCAGTTACAATGGCCATTTTAAGTCATTTTTTGAACTATACCAAAAAATCAATCTAGACAGGCTGAGTGAGTGCTTGGAAAATCCAACGAGGTCAGGCGAATGAAAAATTCAATATCACTCTTCTTGGCCATTTCTCTATTTATCCAAAATTCGAAAGTCGCAAGGGCGAGCGATACCAGTGATACCCCAGTGACCGTTGAATTTACTCACTCAAAAATGAAGGAGACGGCAGAGGCTCATTTTAAAGCCGTTCTTCTCTCAACGCTCTTTGAGGCTATTCAACTGAACTCATCGAACCTAATTCAGGGATTGTCTCAAATTCTGGAGAATGAGGGCACCACAAGAAGGGCAAGTATCGAGAATTGGAAAGTCACATTTAGAGAAAATATGGATGATGAAAACGGAATTGCCGGATATAAAATGCAAACATTATACAATCAATTTAAGGATATCTTGAAATCAACAACTAAAAGCCGATCTCGCTTTGAACATCGTATTATCAGCTTGGCTGAAGCACAAAATGTACCACTTAAAATGGCACAGACTTTTATCTCCAAACTCGATTCTCTGTGCCAATATGGCGTTGGGTTTGGTTCAGCAGGAACTAAGCTTCCGGATTTCTATATGAAATCTCCTGATTTCTCGATCAGGATTGATACGCCCGTATACGGAAGTCCACAGCAGGCCGGCTACAATGGTCCACAAGTTGAATTTGGAACAAATGGCAGCGAAGAAGAATTGGCAAAATTTGCAGCTCTTTATAACGTGAACCTAATTATATCGTTACAATATGTTACAGGTAGCGCCATGTTTGCCTCAGCAGGTTCAGCAGCGAGTGGCACATGGGCGACATTCGCTACTGCAAGTGCCAGCCAGGCAGCCGCGGCAATGGCCGCAGCTGCTGCTGTCGCCTTGGCAGTGGCCGTAATCATCGTTACTGTGAACTTATATGATAGTCAGCAGAAGTCTGTTAAAGCTGTTAGAGAACAGATCAAGGCTTTTAATGGATTCGCAACAGGAGAAGATGGCCGAAGGTACTTTAAGGATTCCTGTCTTCAGACAAGAGCGTCTCTATCTGACATGCTTGCTCGAATGAAATCGATAAATGATGGCAATCAAAGTGAAATTGATCGATTAAATCATATTGATCAAAAAATCATAGAAAAATTCAATGTCTATACAAAAGCTATGATTCAGTACATTTCAAAAATGTCTGAACTCGTTAATAAATTCAAAGAAGCGGGTTCGAAAAATCCAGAGGAACAAGCGATCAAAGAATTGAGTAACTCAAATGAATCTGTCCTGTTGGCTAGTGCTGGAAAAAAATTGGATCCCATATCTCTAGCTAAACTGATTGAGACTACGCTTCTCCTTAGTTATCGCTCGGCTTCGGTTCTTGCTCAAGAAAAGAGAGCTCAACTCAGTCCGATGTTACTGGATATGAATGATGATAATCTAATCGAGACTAAAAATAGATTGCGTGAGATGCTCGTTGCATTAAAAGACCTAAAATTGAAGATGAAACACACTCCATCTTGGAAAGCCGATGTTGATTCTCATGAAGAAATACAATTTCTATGTGATGAATTGGATGTCATATTTTTGGCTCAGGCTGAGTTGCTCGTGTCAAGTGCCTTTAAGGAGAACGTCGATCATTCTCGCTCGAAATTGATGGATAAAAAAGCTCAGTGGAACACTCTTTGGCTTGAGGCGAAGAGCAAATTTGAGGATTCGAGAGTTGTGAATGCTCTGAAGAAAACATTCGATTATCTTGAGGAATTACAATGAGGCCTTTTCTTGAAGTCATGATTTCCAGTGTTTTTCTTTTGGGTCTTGTAAGTGGCGCCAAGGGACAGAGTTTTACATATTGTGCTTCGGTGGACAGTAGAGGAGGCGTAGGAAATTGTGAAGGACAGGGAAGAAATCCCGGTCAGGGCACGGATAGCCGAGGGACGGGTAATCCTGGTGATGACTACGGGAGAGATAGAGAGAGGGAGAAGGAGAGACTCGATCGAGAGAGAGAGGAACGTCAACAGAAGGCAGATGAGGAGTCACGGAAAGGGGAACGAGCTAGGCTAGATCAAGCGGAACGCCTCCGTAGGAATTTGTCCTATTCAGGAGAAAGACTTCCTGAAAATGGATTTTCCAATCCTTTATTGAAGTCGGAGCCCGATGTTCAGGTCGGCTATCCCGTTGGCCCATTGGTAAAGCTTCCTCTATCTCCGAAGGAATCCAACTATAGACCTCCGGTGCCCGTTCTCCCTGGATCTTTACCACCAGGAATTTCATCGAGTCCGGTAGAACATCCTGAGATTCAATGCGGCTCGGTCATTCAAGTTGATAATCTCTCTCTTGGCGAGGTGATTCCAATAATCGGTCTTCCATTCGATTTGGTCTATTTTAGCGATCGCGTTCCAGGACGTTTGGGGGACTACCAGCTTCATGTTCCTCTGCGAGACCTGGCTCCACCTTCTTCCAACGCCACGTTAAATATGTCTCTTGCAGGACGGACTAGCAGTGTTCAAATTGACACGACAAAGAGTGACCGTTTTGATTTCCTTTGGGAAGGGTTAGACAGTCAAGGCACTTTTCCCATTGGAAAAGTGTTGGCTAAAGTCACAATCGACGGTCAGAAATCAGATGGATGGGTTAAATTTGTAGGAAATTTTAAACCGAACTATCTTGGATTGGGAGGGTGGGGACTCAGCAATCTTCACTATTTTAGTAAGGATGAAAATCTCATTTATTTGGGAAATGGAAAAGTACAGAAGGTGGATGGAACCAAAAAAATTTCATTTCCTTCTGATAACGGGTCCGAGATCTATGTTTTTAATTCAAACGGAACTCACTCAACGACCAAAAATAGTCGTACTGGAGCAATACTCTTTTTTTTCAGCTATGACGAACAAGGAAGAATTTCTAAGATTACTGATTCCTACGAAAATAAAATTGAGTTCATCAGAGATGGTCGCAAGGTTGAAATAGTAGGTCCATCTCATCGGAGAACCTCTCTCGTCGTTGGAGACAGAGGCTATTTAGCTTCTGTCTCAAATGAAGCCCAAGAAACATATCAGATGAAGTATTTCAATGGTGGATTATTGGCGGAGTTTCAAAAACCGCAGGGACAACTTAGTCAATTTACCTACAATAATCTCGGTTACTTGGAACGGGACTTGGGAGCAGGGGGTAATTCCCTCTTGTTCAGTGGTCAGATAGACGGGACAGAAGAAAAAAAGATAGATCTGAAATGGAAACGGCACTTGGTCGCGCCTCCTATTATGTCTTATCCAAGCTGAAAGACGGATTTTATGAGAGAAGAAGGACCGAGGCCAATGGAAGATTCTCCGTTCTAAAATATAAATCGGACGACTCGAAAACTCATATTACGAACGAATTTGAAACCACCACTAGATTTGGCAAAAGTGCTCGATTTGATGGACGGCTATCAGTACCAGTCAGTAGTAGAACAATTGTAAAGGGCTTGTCTCAGTTTCCCCAAGACACCTTTTATTCTTACGATATTCCTGATCAAATTAAAGTGGGATACTACGATAACAACACTCTCACGAGTCAAGTTACGACGAATGGCAAAACCACGACCAGTGTTTTTGAGCTTAAAAGTGGTCGCCACACAAGCCAGATGACCGTTACCTCGCCAATGGGACGTCGGATTTCCTACAAACTGGATACCTTGGGAAATCCATTGAGTACCACAGTGGGCAGCTATCTCCCTCTTGAACGGCGCTACAATAGCAAAGGTCAGACCATCGCAATTAAGCGAGGGAAACGGCAAACGGATTTTCGTTATGACGAGAGCGGAAATTTGGACTCAGTGACAGACCCCTTGTCTCGAGAGACTCGATTCAGCTACGACAAATCTGGACGAGTAAAAAAGCAGGTTCAGTCTGATGGACGAGTGATCGAATACAATCATGACCGAAATGGCAATCTCACAGCAATCACCCCTCCAGGCAGGCCAGCACATCAGTTCAGTTTAAACCTCTTTGAATTGATCGAAAGTTATTTGGCACCCCTTGTTGGTGATCAAAACCCAACCAACACTCAGTATTTCTACAACAAGGACAAGCAATTAACAGAAATTCTTGATCCCAGCGGAGATCAACTTTGGTTTGTCTACGGTTTAGCCGACGGACAGCTTGATCGCATCGTCACGCCTCAAGGCTTCTACGCATTTTCCTACAATCAAGGATCCCAGGTTGAGCAGATCGTCTCCCCCTATGCTGTAACCAACAGATTTAGCTATTATGGACCTTTGCCGAAATCACAGTCCATTTCTTTGGCTGGGGGCGAGGAGAACAGCCTCGAATTTGGATACAACAAGGACCTGAGGGTGAAATCTCTTAGAATCCAGGCTGGTAGCAAAGGAGGCTCGAACCAAACTTCGAGCGAGATCACCTATAACTACGATGACGACGGCCTTCTCACTCAGGCAGGTGAGGCGACAATTGGTCTTGACCCAGCCACCGGATCTGTAGTTTCTTCCACTCTCGGAAAGGTCAAAGAGACCTATGGCTATGATCAGGAGTATGGTGAGCTTAAAATGATGGCCCTAAGCTTTAATGAACGGGAGCTCTATCAAGAGACTCTCACAAGAGATGATCTTGGCCGCATTACAAATAGAAAAGTAATTCCTGCTGGCAAAAAGCCATTTGAGTTTTCTTATGCCTATAATCCAGCGGGTCAGTTGTCGTCTGTTCACAAAGATAACGAATTGGTTAGCAAATATGAATATGACCTCAACGGAAATCCCATATTAAAGATTAAAGGTGGAAAAGAGCTCACGTCCTCCTTTGACGCTCAGGATCGCCTCCTCTCTGACTCCATGAGGGAGTACGCCTACAACCCTCGTGGTCAGTTAAGGCTTGTGACAGATAAATCAGGCGGATCAAACGGGCCTAATGCGAACAATGCGCCTAATGTGCCTCAAGTGCTGCAAACTCAGTTCAACTATGATTTAGTTGGCAACCTGGTGTCGGTAACTCTTCCGGATGGGAAAGCCATTGATTACTTAACAGACGGCCTCAATCGACGCGTGGCCAAGAAGATCAACGGCCAACTGACAGAGCAGTATCTGTATCAGTCACAGCTTCAGATCGCAGCCCTCTTAGACAGTGAAGGCCGTCTTGTCAGCCGATTCGTTTACGGAACTAAATCCAATGTTCCTGATTACATGATCAAAGGGGACAAAACCTATAAAATCGTTTCTGATCATCTGGGAAGCCCCAGGTTTGTTATTGATACAGAATCGGGATCTCTCGCTCAGCAGATTGAATACGATGAATTCGGAGTTGTCCTCAGCGATTCAAATCCAGGCTTCCAACCCTTTGGCTTTGCCGGAGGACTCTACGATAGACACACAAAGCTCGGTAGGTTCGGCGCCCGGGACTATGATCCACAAACCGGAAGATGGACGAGCAAGGATCCCATTGGGTTCAATGGTGGTGACACAAATTTGTATGGGTACGTTGTAAATGACCCGATTAATTTGATTGATTTGTCAGGACTGAGTCCAATTGCTTCTGGGATCATTGGTGCTGCTGTCGGGGGTGTTGTCGGTGGAATTTCTGCCACCGCAAATGGCAACTCTTTCGGCGATGGCGTTACCGTAGGAGCCATAAGTGGTTTTGCCATAGGATCAGGTGCGGCTCTGTTTGGTTGGGGTGCGCAAATAGCAGGTGTTGGCATTGGAGCTGAAGTTTTTTCTGGGGCTGTTGGCGGTGGGTTAGGTGGCTTTACCGGAAATATAGTCGGACAAGTAGCGGTAATCGGAAATGTTGATTTATCTTAAGTTTTTTTATCTTCTGGCTTTGGAGGCATAGGATCGGGACTTGTACCATTACTTGGAGGTAGTATTGCAGCTGATATCGCGGTTTCAACCGCAATGAGGCCCTACGAAATTGGAGCCGACGTAATACTTAATGAATGTAGGAAGGCGAAGACAAAATGAAAGTTGAAATGAAATCCGGGCCAATTTATTTTGTTCTATCTATCGTTTCGAATATTTCCATCGCATTTGGATTGGGAGTTCTTGTTTCTCAACATACTTTTCTCATAGATATAATTAAGATTCATGACCATATCCGGGGTGCGGTATTACTAATCCTTTTGGGACTTGCTGGATGGCTTGCTATCATTTGTAATGGGAGATCACTGATCATCGAAGATGGTAGGCTTATCGTAAGAAATTATTTTGAAAAAGTTATTTTTGAATGCCTGCTGAGTGAAATAGACAGCATTGAATTCACCGGATTTCCGCATTTTAAAATAGTCGTCAGAAACAAAAAAATCAAAATTCCCAATGACTTGGTGTTTAAAGGTAAAAATGAGCTGCTCGATCTGACTCAAACAAAAAGAGTTGGCCTCAGTCGAGATTTCTTTATATTGCACGACTATCTAAAAGAAGTTGTCGAATCAAATGCTAAATCTTGATGAACGGAACTAATTTCCGTGCAGTCACAGCTTCCAACAGCAAAAAAAATGGAGAAGGGAAAAAAATTGATATCGAGCAAATCGTGGAAGGAAAATTGATTGAATAACTTGAGGGCCGCAAAAACTGATTCCATCTCCACTTGCCACCCAATCGGCCGTAATTTAACTGGCCGAAGTGAAAATGTGATCTGGGTTGATTTTGTAATTGTAAAGTCTTCCCGAAAAGCAAGGTCAGCCAGTCAAACCACCGCCCCCATTGGGTTTAATGGTGGCGACACGAATCTATATGTGTACGTGATAAATGTGACATTCCGCAGCAGAACTTCAAATCCACCTCTCAATTTTTTTTAGTCAAGCACAGAGATGGGTTGAAGCCCCTGTCCATTTATATAACTTCATCTGATTATATAACTTCATCTGACGGGGTAAAATTTTGCATTTTCTGGATCAGCTTTGCGATTGGGACGTTTGTTGTTTTTCATTTTCGAAATAAAGTTCGGAAGATCACTTTTAAGTGGAAGCATCTGTGGATTTTGGTTCATGTGGAAAAGAAGATATTAAAGTAAGATGTGACTTCACAACTGGATTTAATTGAAGTTGCTCTTTAACGAGCCTGTTAATTTCGTAAAAACCCAGATGGGGATATGTTTTTTCAAGCCGATACGCCAATTCGTTAACTTGAATAGCTCTCTTTATCTGATTTCCTAATTTAAGTCTTTTCATACGCTCTGTTTTATAAACTCCAGGTACATAGAACTATCAAATTTTTCACCGTTTGTTAAGGACTCAGACAGAATTTTTCCAAGTTTACGGATTGTCTTTGTGTTTAATGAATATCTGAGCGGACTGGTCATTCTTTGGAATTCCACCTTTTTGTCGTTCCCGTCCTTTCGACTGACTTTATATCCGGATCCATAGGAAATTGAGAAGAGGTCATCAAATCTATTATGAGTTACGCCAAAAAAGCTTCTGAACAATACCCGTTCGTCCCTGAGACTTGCAGAGTAAGTAATCTCGTGTTCGTGTAGTTTGTCGGCATAGCTCTTTTTGTAAGGCTCAAGATATATTACCTGAGTGATTCCAGATGAAATGATGTGTTTACAACAATTGTGACAGGGAAAGGTTGTGCAATAGAGTGTCGAATTCTTCACGTCAAGCCCCGACCGCTGGGCCGAAAGGATTGCATTCATTTCTGCGTGAGTCGCTCGATGGAATTCAGTGAGGTCGTTAATCATAGACGAGTTGAGGACTTTATCAATTGCCTCTTTTCCAACGTTCTGATTCTTCAATTTTCGAAATAATTTCTCGCCAAGTTCGGATTTGATCTTGTTGATTATCATTTTGTTGGGGTCGGCACCAATGAGGTAATCGTTTTTGTCGCTATCTAGAATCCCAGAATATGGCCCGCCCCCGAATTTGTTTACTTCGTTATACCCAACCCCTATGACCTCGCCTGACATGCTTACAATCACCGCCCCTACTTGTCGGGATAGGTCTAATGACTTAAGCGATGCGGCGAAAGCGAAGTTCAAATGGTACTCATCTTGGCTGGGCGGAAGGTACGGATGCCCCAGGAGAAGGTCCATAAAACGGGACACATTGCTTGAATCAAAGCGGTGCTCGAACAGGACGTCACATGCAAGGACACACTTTGCGATCTGCTGACCATGCTTTTTCGCATCGTCAGTGATGGCCAGATCACAATGTTCCTCGCTATTCTTGAAGTGATCACCTTCATTTTCGTCGATTGAAATTAGATCTTCTGCCTTGTCTCTTAGAGACTGGTCGTCTTCGGTCAAGTTGCTAAGACGAACGGATTCTGGCGCCACAATGCCAATTGAAAAATAGCATTTTCCAAAAAGTGCCCTCAGACACTCGATCTCCTCAGTACGTTTCAACTGATCCAGAATAAAAATCGTTCTTCGTGCCGGATCTGAAATCAGATTTATCTCGCTAATTACATCGACTGCACCGAAATAGGCGAATATATCATTGTCAAAGGTCATTCGGATTTCATTTCCAGCATTTATTTTATCTCTTATTTTCTCGATCTTGTTCTTATAGATCTTAGCGTTCAATTCGGGTTTATTGTCGTAGATAAGTTGATTGAGCTTAATTAAATGGACATCAAAGTCGAAATCGTGCCTTAACAGAGTAACGAGGCTGTTAACAAATTTCGTTCGATCCGAACCCGCTGGTGAAACAATTCCTAAAACCGAAACGTTCATGCATTATCCTCACAGAAGAAGATGCTTTTGTATCGGAAAAAAGGCTTTGAGATTGATGGGGTAGCTGGATCTTTGTCCAGTTCCTACAAAGAACAACTCATATAATTGTACTCCCTCAACAAACTCAATCTCCTGCTTATTCTTTTTCGTGACATTTCGCAGTAGAACTTCAAATCCTCTTCTCAATTTTTTCTAGTCGAGCGCAAAGATGGGTTGAATCCTCCATCCATTTATATAATTTTATCTGACTGGGTAAAACTTTGGGTTTTCTGGATTATTTCTAAGGAGTCCGAACAGAGTTCTCCCTTTCCCGAAGAAAAAGGATCAGGGGTCTTTTAGAATCTAGCTTCGATTTGAAGGAGCTAAGGGCTGCTGCCGTAGATCATTTTATCACCTGACTCTCAAGCTTGAAAAATACGGGTTTTGAATCGCTTACGCCGCTTTGACAGCATTCGTTTTTGTCAGTTAGTCCATAGTCCTTAAATAGTGCTGCCACGAGACCTAGATGACCAAATTCCTCGACTTCAGTAATGGGCTTATCACCCATGATGATCTCCGATGATTCATTTTGAGACTGTTTTTCATCGGAAGTTCGACTAAACTTTTGAATGGATTTACTGGAGATTTGAAAATGGTCTTCGGTTGGAAGTTCTACTGCGGAATCCCGAATCTCACATCAGGAATAGCCAATGTCATTTGAATCAGAAAATAAAGAAGGTCGAGAGTTATCTGATAAGCTACTAATGAGTGCAGGAAGTTCCTTAAATAGAGCGGTTAGGGAGTTAATGAGTAAGAAGAGGGACGACTACTATCTCAACGCCTGTATTCAACACACCTTCCATTCACTTGCTCTTATCTTGAAAGCAAAATTGGCATTGATTCATCCCATTCTGATTCACCATGATATTAACATTAATTTGTCTAAAAAAGAGGAAGAAGAATACAGGACGGTCAGCTTTGACGTATCAATAACACGATTGCAGAACTGCAAAATCTCATTTTCCGAAAAAGATGAAAATAATGAAAGTTTCCTTACTAAGCTTAAGGAATATCGCAATCAAATAGAGCACTATTTTTTTGTTCCTGTCGAGAAAGATGTTGAGGAGAAGTTGGCGAAGGTTTTTATTTTCGCTCAGTATTTCATTAGGGAAAACCTTAATAATTCATTACAAAGGCTGCTGGGAACGGAAGAGTTTATTTTTTTGAGGGAGTTTGCTCACGATTATGAGAGGAAAATAAAGGAGATTGAGAGCAAAGTTAGGGATAGATTTCAGGGAGTAGATACAGAAAATATTATCAGGGAATTTTGCCCCAAGTGTGGAGAGAATTGTTATTACTTTACAGAAGAAATGAAGGGCGAAAAGACAACGTGTTACTTCTGCGGTAGGACAGGCACTATTGACGATTGTCATCAGTGCAAAGGTGCCACAATAGGCGACATGTGTGGCGACTGTTGGAAGGAGTATTTTGAGGTGGAATTCCCCAGAAAAAGTGGATAGTTTCTCAGGCGGCATTTACATTTAGTGTTGACTCATACTCTAAAGGACTCTGATAGCCAAGTGATGAATGCAATCTCTTTTTGTTGTACCAGATTTCAATATACTCAAAAACCAAGGTTCTCAGCTCCGCTTCTGTTTTGTAGTCATGACGGTAAAGCCACTCAGACTTGAATGACTTGAACCAACTCTCAACAATCGAATTATCGTAACAGTTTCCCTTGCGACTCATGCTCGGAATCACATTATTTTTGTTCAGCAAAGCCAAAAATAATTTGCTCGCGTACTGAATTCCGCGGTCCGAGTGGAAGACGATGTTCGCCCTATTTCTGCAATTAGCCAACGCCATCCGCAGAGCATTTAAGACTCCGGTGGTTTCCAAACTGTCAGTGACCGACCAACCCACAACTTTTCGGGTACAAACATCGAGAACTATGGCCAGATAGAAAAAGCGAGATCCAAATCTTAGATAGGTTATATCTCCGGCCAAAACCTGATTAGACTCTTTAGGCAGATCATCCTCGATCCTGAAAACTCGTGGAGCAATTGGACCCTCGTGGTTCGAATTAGTCGTTCTCACTCGATATTTCTTCTTTAACCTGGCATCCAATCCCATCTCCCTCATATACTTCGCGACAGTATTTTCACTTACAGAGAACCCCTCGCTTCTCAGCTCATGAAAGATCCTAGGTGACCCATAAGTACTTTTACTCACGTTGAAAATCTCCTCAATTTTCTTGCAGATTTCCATTTTTCTCGCCATGGATTTCAACTGGCCATTCTTTTTCCACTGGTAATACCCGCTGGTACTCACTCCAAAGTGTCTGCATAGCCGGATGATAGGAACTTCATTTGAAAGATCGAAAATCATTTGGAATTTCTCATTTGATCCTTTGATATAATCCCTAGGCTTTTTTTAGAACATCGCTGACTTTGTTCAGGTACTCATTTTCCTTTCTGAGTTCTCGAACCTCAAACTCCAGTTCTTCATAGGTTTTCGCACCGCTGCGAGCGGTGCGACCTGATTGAGTCTCCATTTTCCATCGACGAATATTTGCCGGATTTATACCTAGATCTTCCGAGGCCTTTGTTGTGCCAATTTTCTCAGCCAAATCAACGGCTTCGGCCTTATACTCTTGTGAAAAAGCCCTTCTCTTTGAACTCATTGTTATCTCCTATCGGTTTGATTAAACCGCTCGAAGAAAACTGTCCACTATTATTGGGGAACTCTAAGGACACTTCGGACTATCAAGACTATCTAGAGTCTCTAGAGCATCAAAGGCCAGACGGAGACTAGTCGGAAATCGGAATTTAGTAGGAGAAATTAGTTATGGGGGGCGGTTGGCCCTTAAAACTGTAGGCCTTGCATCTTGAGTCATGGTGCGTAATAACCCCCGGCAGAGTCCGGTAAAGGAGCACCAAATGAAGAAGAGATTTAGCGAGGAACAAATAATTTCTGCAGTAAAAAACTGGAGACGGGATCGCCAGCAAAAGAGGTGTCGCGCGAGATGGGCGTGACGATTCAGACTCTCTACCATTGGAAGAAGCGTTTTGGTGGTATGGACGTGACCGACGCCAGACGGCTGAAAGACCTGGAGATGGAGAATACGCGCCTAAAAAGGATCGTGGCGGACCAGGCTCTCGACATCGTCATGTTGAAGGATGTGAACTCAAAAAGTGGTGAGGTCCAGCGACAAGAGAACGGAGGCCTCATACCTTGTTGAAAAATACGAGGTCTCCAAGGCTCGAACCAGCTGTCTGCTGGGCCTTCCCATCACCACCTTGTATTATAATCCAAAAGAGAATGGAGACCAGCCTCTGGCGTCGCGATTGTCGGAGCTAGCGACAGAGCATAGAAGGTTCGGTCACCCGCGGCTATTTGTTCTTCTCAAGAGGGAAATATCTGATCTCAACCACAAACGATCGCGTCGGATTTATCAAAAACTAAAGCTTCAGATTGGACGCAGGAAGAGAAAAAAGCTTGGATCCTGTCCCAGACTGCCGGCCACTCAAGCAATGGGACCCAATCAAATATGGGCTATTGACTTCATGTTCGACTTTATCGAGTCAGGAAGGCGCCTTAAAATTCTCACCATTGTCGATGAATTCGCAAAACTCTCCCCCGGAGTTCTGGTTGATCAATCCATTCGAGGAATTGACGTCACCGAATATCTCGACCACTTAGCCGGGGAAAAATACCCTCAGATCATCCGGGTCGATCAGGGTACGGAATTTACGTCGAGGGCGATGCTTGACTGGGCCTATCGTCATGGCATTCAGCTGGAGTTTACAAAGGTAAGAAAACCCAACCAAATTGTCGAATCTTTCAATTCGAGAGTTCGTGACGAGTGCCTCAACGAGCACGTCTTTTTTTCTCTCGAAGATGCTCGAGAGAAAATCGACACCTGGCACTGGAGGTACAACAACATCAATCCACATTCAGCACTAGGAATGAAATCTCCAATTGAATTTGCAAAGGAACAGGAATCTATGTTAGCAAGCTAACGCCACATGACTCAGGTTACTCGACCTACAGAGTCTTGGGCCAACCGCCCGTGAAGGCGAGGATTTTGGTAAAATTAATTATTCACCTTATTTTTACGTTCTCCGTAGCACATTGGCCGGCGTTGGCTGATGAGCCCACTCGGAATCGAAACGAACCCACTTGCCAACCTATGTCTATTGAAGATGAATTTAAAATTTCAAAAAATGTTTTTAGCGGGAAAGTGATAAAAGTGGAAAACTCGGTCGCTGGCGACGTTATAAATTATCAAATTAGTTTTGATGTAACGAATGTTTACAAAGGAGCCGTAACCAAGAGAGCCAAGGTGATTTACAAAGTAATTAAACGTCCTACCGTGTCTTTTATCCCCAGTCATGAATATGTTGTATTTTCTTCTGACGACAAAGAGCCTTACATGATCGACCCCAAATGTCGAAATACGGGGCTTAGTAAAGAATCATTTTTAAACGAGAATAAGCTCGCGCTCTTAAAAGAAAAAAAATCAACGAAGGGTTTTGGTGTGGTCTCCCTTACGCTCGAATTCAGACCGCAAAACGCCAAAAATCTCGATTTGGTCCTAGATAAGAATCGCCTTTTCATGAAACAGGACAAAGATCTTGTTAAAGTTTTAGATGGCGTGGGTACAGACGCAATGGGACCTGTTCAGGCATTTAGTATCTCACCTAGTGGTCGATTTATTTTAGTTGAAATCGCAACTGGAAGGAGTTGGGAAAACAGCGAGGAGTGGAGTTTGCAAGATAAAGCGGTTTTTTATGTTTTTGATCTACAGAGTCGAAAGCAAATTTTTTTTCATGACAACGATGTTTGTGGTGTAACCACTGAATGGAAAGATGCTGACCTGCTTAAGTTCAATGCAGAGGGTTGTGGTGGTTATACTGGAATGGATTTTAATCCGCTAACTCCGGAAGTCCCACCCAAACGCACGAAGTATGATTGAAAAATTCTTCCTACTTATCATCAAGTTAACGCCGCCTGACTCAGGATTCTCGACCTACAGAGTTTTGGGCCAACCGCCTGGTCGACAGGCATGAAAGTGTCCTGATAGTCATGAAAGTACAGGCAATTCACGCAGTGAGCGTAGCTGCTCAAATATTCAAATGAGAGATGACCGCAGCGCGGACACTCACAAAGGTGATGGTAAGATTCAGAACGAACTTGATAGGGGTATGGGTACTTTTAAGCGGTCAGTCAACGGATACTATTGTTTGGCGTATGCAGTTCCTTTTATATCTACGGAATAGTAACGCTAAGCGGTGTTGCCGAGTGGGTGATGTTTCCTTGTCCAAGCTGACCAAAAGTATTGTAGCCCCAACATTTTAGCTCACTATTTAAAGTGAGTATCGCGCAGGCATGATACCTTCCCACGGAAAGTTTCTCTGCGCCTGAGGTAATAAGTGAGGCTTGTGGTTTAGCTACATTGGTGCCAATCGTGCCATCGGCAAACTGACCATAGTTGTCTCTTCCCCAACAATAAATAGCACCCGCATCAGTTAGCAAGCACCCCTGATCTTCACCTTGCCCCATATCAACAACGGATTCTCCGCCAACTAAATTAGTTAGATTTACTGAGACTGGTGAAAGAGAATTAACTCCTAGATTATCATTACCTAATTGGGTTCTGTAACCTAAACCCGATCAAACCTTTTCTGGGCTTGTAAAGTGGGTGAGTGGAGTCGAGAATTCGCAATTCGGTATCAGTGTGCCACATCTTTTCTGACATGAATCTATTGAATCTCAGATAAAATCGCTCGTTCGTTAGGATGAAACGAGAGCCCAATACGCATTAATTGGATCTCGATGAAATAGGGGCAAATAGCCAGATTGATTTTTAAAAATCATGTGGAGGACTTCGACTCCAGCCAGGATTATCCTGGCTGAATGAAATGTCTTAAATCCGAGCATAGATCGAATTCTCTTTTTAATAAATCTGTGATCTTGTTCGACCATATTGTTGAGGAATTTCGACTTTCGAACCTCAATTCTATCTCGATTTTCCTGATTCACTTCCTTCATCGCCGCGATGTTGGCACCTGACTTATCTATGTTCGCTTTCGCAGGCAAACCGTGTGATCGGATGGATTTTTTTAAGAACCTCTTCGCGGCTTTTAGATCCCTTTTGGCAGTCAAGAGAAAATCAATTGAGTTTCCAAATTTGTCGACTGCCCTGTAGAGATATCGATCCTTCGCTTTGATGCGAATATAGGTTTCATCAATTCTCCGGGAAGAATTTACGGGTTGTTTGTGCTTTCTGAATTTGGCCTCGAGTTCTGGACCAAATTTGATGACCCACCTGAATACGGACATATGAGAGAGAGTAACGCCCCTCTCCCTCATCATTTCGGCCACCTGCCTGAAGCTCAATGGGTACTTGAAATATAGAAAGAGACAGCGCCAGACAATTTCCATTTGGAATCTCATGCGCTTTCTCGTCGCCACCTATTCCTCCTGTTGGAAGCATAGAGCCGAGCGCTGCATATGGAATAGACCAGGGGGACAAACTGGCTGAATTCTCGCCTTTTAGTTGTGGACTCAAGACCAATTTATTTAGTCTAGTTTGGCTAAAGTTACAGAGCCAATATTCGAGTGGACAGTGCGAGCCGACGACGGCCAACGAGTGAAATTCGATAAACCTGGGATTCGTGATGTTACCATCGAAATGGTGCCAGAGTGTGTGTCGAGACCCGAGAATCCAAACAACCCCCTGAAAGCCAAATTCTATAAAGAAGACACTCCTGGAGAATCTGATAGGTGGAAGTTTTCCGATAAAGTTACATTAGATACACCAGGTTGGGCGATGACTAGAAAACTGGATAAATACGGCGGCGCCATTAATGCAAAATTTGAGCGAGGCAGGAAGGCCGCTAAATATATAGTACACCCAAGGGAAATCGCAAGCCTCAAAGAAGGTCAGACAGTATTAGTGGTCGAGATCGTAAATGGTCAATGGATAGATCTCCGACTACCACTTTGTAAAGATAAGACTCCCGCCGATAATAACGGAATTCTTCCTAGATCAGATGAATTAACTGGTATGGGACGGGATTCGACAAAAAATTAGAAGGAAACTGGCCCCTAAAGTGACATTTCGCAGTCGAACTTCAAATCCTCCTCTCAATTTTTGTTGGTCGAGCGCAAAAATTGAGAGGAGGATTTGAAGTTCGACTGCGAAATGTCACTTGTATCAATGCAAATAGTTTGTCCTAGGCTGGGTCGTATTGATGTTGATCGAAATCAATGTAGCAATACGCAAAATACGTTTAATTTTTCATCAGTAAATCCGATCTATTTAAAACTCAAAAAGGGGAGAGTGTCGAAATGAAGTTCCTAATATCTATTGGAATCCTAGCGATCAATCTGGCATCTGAATCACAAGAGGCAATTTATTCGAAGGAACCGTGGTATATAGTCCAGATAAGTAGTGGGCCGTTTACAGAGTGTACCAAGGATGCTGGGCGTGAATTACTTGAGAACATCATTAAAGATTCAAAGACGGAGGTTCCTGAAAGAAAAAAACTAACTTTGGGGGTTACCACGAAATGTGGAGAGTTTATTCTTGGCCAAAATGTGACCTGTTACCCTACCCCAAGAGCACAGCTTTTTATGTTTGGTACAATTCAAAGAGGGAGTGTATTGAAGGGAAAAAAGGCTTGATGGATTCGGGGTTGTTCTAGGTGGTTAATCCATGTCGCGACACTATTTTGGGGAAAAACCTAAAGGCGTTATTTTAGTGACATTTCGCAGTAGAGCTTCAAATCCACCTCTCAATTTTTTCTAGTCGAGCACAAAGATGGGTTGAGTCACCCGTCCATTTATACAATTTTATCTGACAGGGTAAATTTTTTGGTTTTCTGGATCATTTCTAAGGAGTCTGAACGGATCTCTCCCTTTCCAAAAGAAAGGTGACTACCTGTTGAAATTTCAACAGGTAGTCACTTGAATTACTTAATGTGCGTTACGGAAGTTCCTGGGCATTGATCCAAAAATCTGCGATACACGTACTCGCTTGTCCAAAAGAACCAAATCTAATCCTTGCTCGCCTCATTAGTGTGACGTCGAAACTAAATGTCTTCGTGGTAGACGCAATCTGATCGGTCATGGTTGGAGCTACAGAAATAGAATTATCCCAATTGCTACCAGTGTCAGAGGGACTCAGCTCTAAAGCCATGTGTCCGTAATAACATCCTCCGTTCTGAGAACCTGTGCAAACGGAGCAATTACCTGACACCTTCCTATAAGAAATCTGAGCGGTGGTAGTTCCAACAATTGAGAACGGTTGGCCCCACCAAGCTGAACTCTGAGCTCCCACATTGATGCCTAGTTGATCGACTGTAATTAGACGGCTAATTCCAGACGGTCCAATAGGCCCCTGTGGACCTTGACTCCCCACGGGCCCCTGAGGGCCTTGGGCACCTTGAGGCCCCTGTGGACCTTGATTGCCCTGAAGTCCCTGGCTACCTTGTGGACCCGGTTGTCCAGTCACATCTATTGTGGTCCAACCCGCCGCCTTGCAGATCTCAAACTGAGCGTTTGTTTCAACGAAGTAAAGATTGCCTCGACTTGAACCATCACACGACGGTAGTTCAGTTAACGATTCAACAGATTTACTTGGTCCGGCGAAGTAGTTTGGTGGATTCGAATTATCTGGTGAAGGTGATGAAGACTTCTCACCTTTTAAACACCCAGTAAAGGTGAGCAATACATATGCAAGAAACATTCGAGCCAATGCATTTGATTTTCGGTTTAGTGTAACTCTAAACATACTTATCAAGGCTTTCATTGCATATCTCCTACGAGACTATCGTTCATTTTTTCCATTTTTGCAGATTCTTAAAAAGCCAAATAATTCAAATGTTCCATATTCCTCATCTTGATTCACCCGGTTCCGTCCCAAGATTGCCACGACCTCGTGCCATTCGCGTAAATGCAGTTCAAACACTAGTGAGATATGAGCAAGACTATAGCAAATAAAATCGCTCGGACCTAGAGGAAAGGAAATTTGCACTAAACTTATCATATTTGATCATTTTCTGTTCCATACCAGGAACGACAAATTGATGTAGATCAATCTATAGATTGATCGTGTCGGTCAGTTCAGCTATGTACCGGATTACACGATCTACAAAACACATGAAGCTTTGATGTTCGAATGCCGATCTGTTGGCGTTCACATGAAAATACTGAAGAATTGCGTTGAAAATGGGGAGAACTAAATTGAAAAGCACATTAAAATGTGGTTGCTCTGGCCAAGATGACCCACTTGAAAAAATAGTTGAAGATTATTGTGACATTTCGCAGTAGAACTTCAAATCCACCTCTCAATTTTTTCTAGTCGAGCACAAAGATGGGTTGAATCCCCCGTCCATTTTAATTGACATTCATCAAAATTTCCAGCGAGGCAGTCGGAAAATTCGGTTCACCCGAACTGGAAAGTTATGATGAGGAAACTTTGCGCTGTAATAAGCAATTTGCTTGTGCGCGTGTTCACAAAAATTTTTATCGTTCCAAAGATGAACCATCTCCTTTCGAACGAGTCGAAGTTTCGGCTCTTCGATA
This sequence comes from Bdellovibrionales bacterium, assembly GCA_016716765.1. Lineage (NCBI taxonomy): Bacteria > Pseudomonadati > Bdellovibrionota > Bdellovibrionia > Bdellovibrionales > Bdellovibrionales bacterium. The sequence continues at coordinate 72,294 of JADJVA010000011.1, forward strand.
TCTTTGGATTTAAATGCGCGGCCAGTGTAAGGATTTAATTTAGGCCACGGATTACATTTGTGCTCCAAATGTCCATGCGGGACTGAGGGGTAGTTATCGGCATCGCCAATGGTGAATAACCATGGACTTTTCAATCCTCTGGGTAGAAACTCGAGGAATTGAGGTTCGTCTTCAGTTTTGGCCAACGTGATCATCTGCTGGTTTTCATCATCACTAGGCACAGACCGTACCTCGAAACTGGTTTGATTCTCGCTTGGATTAGACCTTGGATCTTGGATGGTATTTTTCTCATCGACAAGCCATTCAAGAACTTCATCCCGTTCAGTCCAATCAGCCAGGCTAATTAGGCCATGTGAAAACTCACAATCTGTGACAAACACAAAAGTTATGATCGCTTCTTCCTTCAGACTAGAATCCATTTCTGCCTCCCACCTGAGTTAGAAAAAAACGTATTAAGTCGAGTTATTGGGTCCATCCAACCCACTTTTTATGAGATCGTGTAGGACGGTTCAGCACACAGCTGCCTACCAGATCCTGAAAAGTTATAATTCAATCCTTATGCCGACATCGATTTCGACAAACTCTTGCGCTCAAGCATTAAACCATTCATTCGTCACCGCCTTTGAAAATCTCAGATGGCGGATTTTATTAAAAAAGATCTCCAATTCCTTTCACGGTCAGCGAACGGATCTACAACATTCCAAAGTTTCTCTCTCGTTTTCCTCAATGACCTTTACTCGCCGCGGGGAATCTTTTCGACTGATTTTGATTGCCAGAAAGAAGCTCTTTAACTTTCGAATCAAGCTCGTCGTCGATGTCAATATCTATCACCTGCTGTTCGCCTGAATCATTGCCAATGAATGGAATTGCTCCCAACATCATGACTGGAAATACTTTCCGCAAATCACTCGATGAACCAGTACTTGTGACTTTAGTTTCCCACATCATTTTGGGGTCAAACTTCTCATTTTTCGCCCTTGGCTTTAAAACATCTTTTGCATCATAAGCAGTGATAAGTACAAATCTATTATATGTTGTTACCTCATCAGTAACTGATTGATATCCCGTTGGAGCATATGGATTTGATGGCTGAGTTTGAAAAGAACCAATCTTTTGTCCATAATTATTTGTCACAGTAGTGTTCGTACCATTTTGACCACCATACACAGGAACTGACCTAGTGTAAGTCTTAGTATTTGGGTCACTGATGCCATACGATAACATAACAACCATATCAGCCAATTTAACATCAGCGACTGGCTTGAACCCTTTTTTTTGCAATGAATTGCTAACTATTTTAGAATACTCTTTGAATCTCAAATCATTATCGTTGCCTTCTTTCAGACCAGATTCAATTACAAAAGTTTCCGCCGATATATCCGCCTCTGCGATGGCATCAACTTTTACAATATAGCTGGATGTTGCACAGCCGACCAACGAAACCAAAACAATCATGACAGTTAAACAATTAAACACCACAATCCCTCCAAATCAGAGTCAACTGGTTGGCCAGGTTTTCCCTCTGGGCACTGAGTGTTGATCGAGCCTCCAATTTGCTCACCCTTTTGCCTTTCGCAATATTAATTCCTTACACAATTTCTTAATATCAACGCTATCCTGACTTAGATAGGTCTTTGTCTTACCCAAAAAGCCACTGAATACCGTGCATGTCATGCTTGTGGCGCAGAACGTCCTCCCGTCATTATAGCAATTAGACGCATCTCCTTGACTCATCTTCACTTCGCATGAAAGTCCCTCATCGATGAGCTGAAATGAGAAAATGGGATCACTTCCGAATAACACTTTTCGCTTTGAAATCCGTGAATTTGTTACGACAGCACTACCTATAAAGGCCTCATTTTTATCACACAGATAGGATTGAGTAATTATGAAACAATCACCGTCATCACATCTGAACAAGAAGGATCCAAACTCAGGGTACTTCATATTATCAACAAAAACCTGATAAGGAAG
>JADJVA010000012.1 GCA_016716765.1 Bdellovibrionales bacterium
ATCTCCCCTCATATACTTCGCGACAGTATTTTCACTTACAGAGAACCCCTCGCTTCTCAGCTCATGAAAGATCCTAGGTGACCCATAAGTACTTTTACTCACGTTGAAAATCTCCTGAATTTTCTTGCAGATTTCCATTTTTCTCGCCATGGATTTCAACTGGCCATTCTTTTCCACTGGTAATACCCGCTGGTACTCACTCCAAAGTGTCTGCATAGCCGGATGATAGGAACTTCATTTGAAAGATCGAAAATCATTTGGAATTTCTCATTTGATCTCCTTTGATATAATCCTAGGCTTTTTTTAGAACATCGCTGACTTTGTTCAGGTCATTTCCTTTCTGAGTTCTCGAACCTCAAACTCCAGTTCTTCATAGAGTTTTCGCACCGCTGCGAGCGGTCGGACCTGATTGAGTCTCCATTTTCCATCGACGAATATTTGCCGGATTTATACCTAGATCTTCCGAGGCCTTTGTTGTGCCAATTTTCTCAGCCAAATCAACGGCTTCGGCCTTATACTCTTGTGAAAGCCCTTCTCTTTGAACTCATTGTTATCTCCTATCGGTTTGATTAAACCGCTCGAAGAAAACTGTCCACTATTATTGGGGAACTCTAGGCTCTGCACTGCTACTGGCTACTTTAACCTCTTTGAATTCCTCGACTGGAAAATAGCCTTCCCGACGAAGTCGTTTGGCTTTACCTATCAACTTCGGAAGAGAGTTTCGGTTCATTCCGATCGCTCCAGCAAACCCCTTTGCCGGACCAGTCCAATTCTCCCAGGCAGAAAGTATTTCCACCAATAGCTCATCGCTCACATTGCGAACTTTCCCTCCATCACCTCTAAATGTACTGATCTTCTTTTTTAGAATCTCCAAATCCATTATCCACACCTCCTGTGTATATGAATTCAGTCTAACTGAATTGTCTCAGGTTGAAAATGTGGGGAGGTAGGACGATGTACGCAGCGAAGGCCCGGAGCCACCCGAAAGAACAATTCAACAACCTACTTCACCATCTCACCTATGAGTTGGTCGAGGAATGCTTGGCGAAGATTCCAAAATCAAGTGCAGTCGGAGTAGATGGTATGACAGTGGAGCAGGCCAGAGAGAATTTAAGCTGGCTGCTGCCGCCGATACTGAAGCAAATCCACGCGGGCCGCTACGAGGCGCCAGCCGTTCGGAGAGTGTATATTCCGAAGGCCGACGGCAAGCAGCGCCCAATCGGGATTCCAGCCGTGATTGATCGCGCGGTCCAGGCCGCGATGACAAAGATCCTAAACGAGGTTTATGAACAAGATTTTCTAAAATGCTCGTTTGGCTTTCGCCCAGGATTGGGTTGTCATCACGCATTGGCGACGGTCAACGCAATCTTATACCGGTTTCGAATGGAACATGTTCTAGAGGTGGATATCCAGGACTTCTTTGGAAGTCTGAGCCATGAATGGCTCATGAAGTTCCTGAGACTTCGAGTCGGTGACGAGCGAGTACTGAAATTGATCGAGACCTGGCTAAAGGCCGGAGTCATGGTGGAAGGTAAGTGGCAAGACAACGAGAAGGGGACTCCGCAAGGGGGATCGATCTCGCCGTTGCTTGCAAACGTGTACCTTCATTACGTGTTGGATCTATGGTTTGCAAAGAAGATCAAGCCAACTTTCAAAGGCAAGGCGGAGCTTATCCGGTATGCCGATGATTTTTGTCTGTTCTTTAAAACTGCATCTGGCCCCGGAAAACATGATGCCTCTGCTGAAAGCGCGTCTGGCCCAATTTGGATTGAGCGTCGCAGATGAGAAGACTCACAAAACGAATGTGGGCGTGCGGGATAATACGAGCGCCCACGAGCGACGGCGGATGACGTTTCTTGGGTTCACGATCTATCGATCAAAGAACCGAAGTCGGACGGCGAGCAAAACGGTGTTTCAGACGGATGGAAAGCGTCTTAGTCGGGCGCGAGCCGCGATGAAAGAAAAGCTCCACCAAATAAGACATCGTCCAATACCGGACCAAGTAACAGTGATCAACGCGATCCTGCGTGGGCACTTCAACTACTACGGTATAGCCGGCAACGTCAAAAAGCTGAACAGGTTCAGGCAGACGGTTCTACATGAGTGGAAGTACTCTTTGTCGAATCGAAGCCAAAATGGGCGAGTTAACTGGGAGCGCTTTCAGGCGATCCTGAGGAAGTATCCCATGGAGTCAGCTAAACTAAAAGTCAGCTACTCCCAGTTATCGACTTATGCTCGGCTGTGATGAGACTCTTCCTGAAGAGCCGTATGCGGGAAATCTGCACGTACGGTTCTGTGGTGGGGCCGGTTCAGAAATGGGCCGGCCTACCCGATCGTCTGCAACCCCCAGAAATCAAACTGAGAAGCAAACTCAAGACCAGGATCTGAACCGGTCTTGGCTCGGATCGAAGCCTCGGGCTAGTAGGTATTAGTTGGCGAGATCCTCCATTAAACAGTCTCGCTCCAGCGAATCTTTCGATATTGAATTTAACGTTCTTCATGATCAATAGATCGGCTAATTTTTTTCCCGACCTAAGTGGTTGTCATCGTTCATTTTTGAGACCTCAATTATCTCTGCTAGTTGTCGTTCTCATATTGAGAACTATGAATCAATTTACTCATTTTTGACTCAAGACTTTAGTCCAACATGTCGATACATGAGATATGGGGAACAAAAGGCGCTTTCGAGGGGAAACTAAAAATAGCTTTGTTAGTCGATTTCATGTCATTTTTTGGAGATTATCCCAAGAGGAGTGGGTTCGCCAGAGGTGGGTCAAAACCTTCCTGCTGCTTGGTTTAATTACTGGTCAGTTGCTCGCTTGGAATAATTGTTCCCCCTTTCAGGGTCGTTTGGACTCAGTTCATTCTCCCGGCGGGGGACAAGATGGACAAAATGGTATAGAAGACCCTCGAGACAAATTCAACCTTCTGTCTTGTACGCCGAACTCGCCTCCTGCCCCTAGTGATACGATTCGCCTGACTAAGATGGAGATCATTCGCACTGTTACTGACTTATTTGGCGATGAGATTTCTGCCTTGGTAGGTCCGACCCTTTCCCGTCTTCCCGAAGATCTCATCGACAATGAAGTGAGCCAATTTGGCAATGTTCTGACTCAAGATCATCTCAATGTCATTACCGATCTTGCCGTGAAAGTAGGTCAGGAGGTGAGTGCGACCAACTCACGGATCAATGCTTTGCTATCGGTCTATAGTCCCTGCCAAATAGCGAATGTGAATAATGCTTGCGTCACTCAATTCATTCAGAATTTTGGCCTTCGGGTCTGGCGCCGTCCAATTTCTTCGGGTGAGGTTGATTGGTTGCGCGCTGTTTATGATACGGGTATCGATGCTCCTGATCAGTTTGGAATTTTGATTTCAGCTTTAATTGCGGCTCCGGAGTTTTCATCTCATTGGGAGTTGGGGACTAATGGACAGGGCGATAGCGACAAATTTGAAATCTCCCAATTTGAACTGGCCTCGCGGCTTTCTTATGGAATTTGGGGCGCTGGGCCCGATGCCAATTTGATCTCCTTGGCTCAGAAGGGTCAGTTGAGTGATCCACAGATATTGGACCAAGTGGTGACCACAATGCTTATTGATCCCAAAGCCAAAGAGAAAATCTCTCAATTTTTCACTTTTTGGCTCAACACTTCCAATATTCCAGGTGTTCCTGAGAATCCTCAATTTTTAGATGGTATCGCGACGGACGGACTTCGCGAAGAAATGAAAAGGGAATTGGATGAGTACCTTCAGTATATTGTCTTTGATCGCCGAGGTAATTACCACGAACTCATGTCCAGTCGGGTTTCCTTTGCGCGCACACCCGCACTGGCTCAGATTTATGGGCATGAGTTGGCCGCCAATCCATCGCTCGGAGCTCAGCAGATGGGTGGAGACCGAAAAGGTTTGCTGCTACGTGGTCCTTTTCTGATTTCGACCACCGACTATTCTCATCCTATTACTCGGGGCGTTTTGCTGAGAAAAAGAATTTTGTGCGACACGATTGGGGCGCCATCTCCGCTGGCTTTTGAAGCGCAACAACAGATCGTTGATGCCAATCAGGTGCTCAATTTCAATAACCGCCAAAGGGTGACGGCAGCGACTTCTCCGCCTCAATGCCTGGCATGTCATGGGACTATTAATCCTATTGGGTTTGCTCTCGAAAGTTTTGATAGTCTTGGTCGCTGGAGAAGCAAAGAAGTCAATTACGACGCCAATCATCAAGTCATCTCGGAGCATTCTCTTGATCTTAAGGTGGAAGATCTGGCGATTGACTATCAGACCGGCGAAAGTGCGGAATCTCCCTTTCAATTAGTCGATTTAATTGCCAACAGTGATAAGGGAGCCGTTTGTTTGTCTCGTCAGATTTTTCGCTTTTATCACCTTCGAAACGAGAGCGCTCCAGGTGACGCTTGCGAAGTCTTGGATACTCATGCTGGTCTCAGTGCTCAGAGTGGGTCCGTTTTGGATGGAATTAAAAAACAGATACTTAACCGCTATTTGAAATTGAAGGTGGTCAAGAGGTAAAAGCCACAAAGCATAGTGCCAAGCGCCAGGTACCAGAGAGTTGTGAGAAATTTCGAATTTTGAAGATTGGGCCATTGGGAATTTACATTGGGGAGAAAAATCGATGAGTCGAAAAAAAGGGCTAAATCGCCGTGACTTCATGAAGATGTTGGGGAACGCCAGTATTTATCTGCCGGTTCTTCCTTCCTTGATGTCTTCTCGTAGTTTGGCCCAAGCCTCTAATCCACCGCTTCGCATGGTATTTATCATGAATCGCAATGGTCAGTGGGATAATAATTTTTATCCGAATGTGAGCCCGGCTCAAGTGGGAAGCAATATTTACCAGGCCCCGCTATCAGATGTTAATGGGAGTATCTCTCCCTTGTTTGGCACGGCTTACGATTCACTCAAAAATAAGGTTTCCATTCTGCGAGGCTTGGACGTAGTGGGATCCAATGATCATAATCGCTGCAGTTTTCTTTGCGGGGTGACCCAAGGGGGAGCGACAAATCGTGAAGGCTCCAATCCGCCATTTGGTGCTTCAATAGATTGGATCATCGAGAAGTCAGCGCAATTTTATTCCACAGCTCCCAGAATCCGCACCATGCGATTTTCTAATGGGGGTGGGCGAGGATTTTCTTTTAGTAACAATGGTGGAGCCATTAACGGACTGACTTATTGGGGATCTGACGCCAGCTTTTTCAATAATGTCTTTGCGGGGATTGAAAACGGTGGAACGGTTCCAACTGTCGATTTGGTTGCACGAAAATCTTTTCTCATTGAAAAATCCCTAGAGCGCCTGAATCTTATGAAGACGCAAACTCGGTTGTCTGGCCTTGATGTGCAAAGAATTAGTGATCAACAGGATCGCTTGAGCGATATAAGAAAAGGACTAGTGGTGACCGCTCCTGCAAGTTGTCAAGTACCCAAATTGTCGTTCATGGGATCGAGCGATCCCATTCGTAAAAAATATGAGAATATCAATAATTCGATTGTGGCCGCATTTACTTGCGATATCTCCCGCATTGCCTGTGTCTATATTGAAGACTACGATGACAAGCAGACGGACTACTCCTATTTTCATGATCTCTCTCACCGCGATCGCTCCGCTGCCAACTTAAAGGAATCGGCTGATCGCAACGGATGGACTGCCGATCGAGTCGCTCATCTGATTCATGGTTTGGATTCCACAATAGATACCAACGGCCGTCCCATGCTAGAAAATACCTTGGTGTTTTGGGGGAGTGAGATTTCAGTCAAGCAAGGAACGGAAAGTCATCGGGGAGAGAGTATGCCGATCATGGTAGCTGGTTGGCCGGCTCAATTTCGTATGGGAAGCTATGTTGACTACCGCACACGTCCTTTTAGTTACGTGGCCAATCGCCAGGATTTTCCGGCGACCGGCAGACCTTACACTCAGTTTCTGTGTTCTATCATGCTAGCCGCTGGATTGGACCCGAGCGAGTTCACTGGTTATGGCAAAGGGGGTTACTTTGGAGAATTCGAGCGCACCCAATATAACCCCAACGAATACGATGCCTATAAAACCACCCGCAATGATAAACTGCCCTACTTTGTGCTTTGATCGATTTCTAGTTGAAGTCAATTTTTGGAGCACTATACCTAGGGTTCAAAAATTCCAGTGCTTCCATCTTCTAAAACATCGGCGCTGAAGCTGTACTCAATAACCGGAGGTTTAGCTGTAAATTCCGTTTTGGAGCAAACGAGGTTCTTGCCAAATTTTATGACTCGAAACCAATTGGACGTCTGCTGTTTTTTTATTTTGTCTTTGGTGAGGCCAGAGAGCGCCTCATAAATGACTTTGACTCCTTCACCTTTCATAGTGAAAGAGGGGATGGAATTGCCCACGTTTTGCTCAGCTGAAAAGATTTCTACTGTGCCAAGATGGGGTTTTTGATCCACATCCTGAGACCAAGCCAGTGGGGCAGTTAACGCCAAGAAGCCAGTGACGATGAGGCATTTGTATTTGTAGTTGGACATAATTGAACTCCCAGATTTTTCGTTTCTTGTTTGTTGATCGCCTCTGCTTACTAAGACCTCGCAGTTTGGCTGCTCACATTCTCTCCTCGGAATTTGTTGCAAGGCAACTCGGAGGTCCATAAATGAGTTGTTTATAAAAATCACCGATCTCACCGTTGAATTTTTTTCGGAAAGGCGGAAAGGCGCTTAGTCGCTTTTTAAGTCACTAAGCGACAATCATCGCCAATACTTTTGCTTTTCTGAGACGGGGTGTCCAATAAAGTAAACTAAGCGCTCCAACTCGCCTTGTGGAGCGGCCGATTTTAGGATGTAAAGATGAGGTCGGCCAGCCGTTCATAGTCATCAATTGTTTGGGTATGTGGTACTTTTGTGAGGGTCCTGGTTAGTGCTTGATATGGATTGGCCCCGTTGACTTTGGCTGTGAAGACTCAGCTGCAGAGCACTAGCATCGGCACCCCTCGGCGTATCTGTAAACAGAGGCATCGGTGCTCTCAAAGCTGTGTAACCTAAGATTTCCTGGCGAAACATTGGGATTAGGCTCGGGTGGGGCGGCCAGGAATACTTTTGAATCGGGCCTAAATCGCATTTGAAATCCTTAGCGTGCGTCAAGAAGTGTGAAAGGAGCTTGTGCTATGTAAACAACACAACTTTAAAGCCGAGCAGGCAGAGGTGAAGAACTCATCCTGGCGTGTCGAGTGATCGGCCCGTCAAAGCGGATAGGGTTTGAACAGACAGGCCGAATCAGTGTGATGAATGGGCGATAACCCCGAAAGAGTTTAAGTTGTGGTTGCCGACGCGATGGCTAAGGCGCGGAAGGCAGTAGAGAGACGGGCGCTATGCGAGTCTGTCCTCAGCCACCGGGGGCGGTAGGCTCCGGCATGTTTGTAAGAGCACTTTCATAAACTTGAGAGGTCCTGGCATGAGCTCGCACGAAGCGGGCAGTGATGGTAGCGAAAGCATTGTCATGAAAGTGCCAGGAATTCAGACTACGTCATATTAGCGATGAACCGAGTAATGATCGGGGAGCAAAGGGCGTAGCAGAGAGAGGAAGGGTAAGTGAAGAAATTGGAACCGCACTCAGTGGCGGGTAACCCTGGTGAACACAGTAGCACTAAGGGGCAAGATCCGGTATCTAGGCGATCCGCGATAGCAGCGAAGGCCCGGAGCCACCCGAAAGAACAATTCAACAACCTACTTCACCATCTCACCTATGAGTTGGTCGAGGAATGCTTGGCGAATGGCCGATTCGGCTTGAGTTGACCCACCCAATTCAAAGAAGCTGACCCACCCAATTCGGATGAGCTGACCCAGGCGTTTCGGGGAATTGACCCACCTATATTCGACTTGAGCACTGAGTCATAAATCCAGGCAGCGACTAAATCTTCAATCCCGTGGCACCTATCCTTAAACAAAAGGAGGGTTCCATGACTCAACGGAGAACTTCAGTTGCCATGCAAAATCAAATTTTAGAACTTCACACTCAAGGCCGCAGCATCCGCAAGATTGCGCAGGCCCTTAAGATCGCCAGGAATACCGTCAGAGCTTGCATCAGAGACTCAGGTCGACCATCATCAGTCCCCTCGGTAGTGGGTTTCGCACAGAGCCAGCCTGTCCCAATCAACTGGGAATTTATCGCGACCGAGTTCAACAAGGTGTCCCTCTTAAAATTCTTCACAAAGAACACGCCATCGAAGTCATGACCTATATGATTTTCTATCATCGTTTCAGACGGCGATTCCCAAAAAACCGCAGGTGACAATCAGACTTCAACACAATCCCGGCGAAAAAATCTTCTTCGATTTTTCAGATGGGATTTCAATCACTGATCCAAGGACTCAAGCTAAGATTAAAACTCAACTCTTCGTCGGAACCTTGCCATGGAGTTCATACACCGTCGGTGAGTTTACCTTCGGACAAAAGCAACCTGAGTTCTTCAGAGCCATTGAAAACTCATTCATCAAACTCGGTGGCACCCCAAAGTACGCAGTCGTTGACAATCTTAAGCCCGGCGTCACAAGAGCCCATATCTATGATCCCGACACCAACCAGTCCTTCATTGAGTTCAGCAACCATCATGGATTTGCCGTCCTCCCAGCAAGGCCTCGACGGCCCAAAGATAAAGCCGCGGTGGAAGGCGCAATCGGCATTATACAAAACAATTCTTCAACGAAGTCAGAGATCAAATCTTTTATTCAATATTTGATCTCAATCAAAGATTTCAAAAATATCTCAACGAACTCAACTCTGCACCCATGAAGGATCATGATGGAATTTCAAGAGAGGATAGATTCGAAAATGAAAGACCTCTTTGCAAACTGTAAACCCCAATTCATTTGAACTCTCCGTCTGGAAGACCTGTAAGGTTCATCCAGATTGCCATATTCAAGTCGATTCCAAATTCTACCCGTCCCGCATCAGTTTGTCGGCACCACGGTCAAAGCCCGAATCAAAATAAATACCGTCGAGATATTTACTGCGGATTCAGATTCAATCGCAATCCACGCAAAAGTAAAATCCCCAGACAGGGCCTCCACCATCGACGCCCACTACCCAGAACACCAAGTCGCCACCGCCCGATTCGAAGTGGCCTCGGCTCTCAGGCAAGCGCAAAATATCGGATCCAAAACTTTGTAACTCTTTCAAAAATTCTTCCGTGATCCTTATCCCCTCAAGTCTCTCAGAAGGGCTCAGGGCATCCTCAGGTTAGTTCACAAAAATGAAGTCTCAAAGGCTGATCTCGAGTACGCGGCGACACAAGCCCTTATTTTCAATAAAACCCAGTTCAATTTCATCAGAGCTTCGGCTCTCCATCACAAAGTAGGAGGTACAAGACCACGCATCATTAAACCTGAACGAGATCCCAATTTAATTTATCTACATAACAACAAGGAACCTTAATTATGGAAGTACAGGCAAAACGGATCGCCTATGACCTTAGATTTTCGGTATTCACCAAAACATCGATTCTAGGTCTCAAGAAGCTGTGAGTAAAAATCTGCATCCTCTGGAGTTTTTGTCCCTCATCCTCGAGGATGAGAAAAACTTCAGACGAGATCGTCTATCAAAATCTCTTACCAGACGAGCGAAGTTCAGACACCAGGCGGACTTCGAAGATTGGGACATGAGTTTTGACAGGGGACTGACAAAAGTAAAACTCAAGAGCTTCGGTTCTATCATTTTTAAAAAATAAAGAGAACTTGATCATTCTGGGTCGCACTGGCGAAGGCAAGACCCATTTGGCAATCACACTCGGGAGAAAGATTTGCCAAGAAAACTTGTCAGTGTCTTTTTTACCCGTAAACCTCATGTTTGAAGAAGTTCTCGCAGCCAGAAGCTCGGGCAAGATGATTGGATTTCTCACCAGACTCAATTCCACACAAGTGCTTATCCTCGATGATTTTGGACTCAGGCAATATTCGCATGAAGAAGCCAATGTACTTGTTGAACTTCTCGAAGCGCGGGCCAGAAAAGGACCTGTCATCGTCACATCCCAGATTGATCCCAAGGGGTTGGTTCAAGCTCTTCGAAGACCCAGTCATTGCCGAAGCCATCGTGGATAGAATGATCAACCCAGCCAGAGAATAAATCTCAAGGGGGGTCTTACCGCGAAAAACTAAATCAGCTTCCCAGAGGAAAATAACTTGTGGAAATCTGCTAGCTCGTTTATTTAGCAGTTCTGTCGCCGCCGGGTGGGTCAATTCACCGAATCGGGTGGGTCAATAAGTCTGAATCGTGCACTAAACGAGGTTTATGAACAAGATTTTCTAAAATGCTCGTTTGGCTTTCGCCCAGGATTGGGTTGTCATCACGCATTGGCGACGGTCAACGCAATCTTATACCGGTTTCGAATGGAACATGTTCTAGAGGTGGATATCCAGGACTTCTTTGGAAGTCTGAGCCATGAATGGCTCATGAAGTTCCTGAGACTTCGAGTCGGTGACGAGCGAGTACTGAAATTGATCGAGACCTGGCTAAAGGCCGGAGTCATGGTGGAAGGTAAGTGGCAAGACAACGAGAAGGGGACTCCGCAAGGGGGATCGATCTCGCCGTTGCTTGCAAACGTGTACCTTCATTACGTGTTGGATCTATGGTTTGCAAAGAAGATCAAGCCAACTTTCAAAGGCAAGGCGGAGCTTATCCGGTATGCCGATGATTTTTGTCTGTTCTTTAAAACTGCATCTGGCCCCGAAAACATGATGCCTCTGCTGAAAGCGCGTCTGGCCCAATTTGGATTGAGCGTCGCAGATGAGAAGACTCACAAAACGAATGTGGGCGTGCGGGATAATACGAGCGCCCACGAGCGACGGCGGATGACGTTTCTTGGGTTCACGATCTATCGATCAAAGAACCGAAGTCGGACGGCGAGCAAAACGGTGTTTCAGACGGATGGAAAGCGTCTTAGTCGGGCGCGAGCCGCGATGAAAGAAAAGCTCCACCAAATAAGACATCGTCCAATACCGGACCAAGTAACAGTGATCAACGCGATCCTGCGTGGGCACTTCAACTACTACGGTATAGCCGGCAACGTCAAAAAGCTGAACAGGTTCAGGCAGACGGTTCTACATGAGTGGAAGTACTCTTTGTCGAATCGAAGCCAAAATGGGCGAGTTAACTGGGAGCGCTTTCAGGCGATCCTGAGGAAGTATCCCATGGAGTCAGCTAAACTAAAAGTCAGCTACTCCCAGTTATCGACTTATGCTCGGCTGTGATGAGACTCTTCCTGAAGAGCCGTATGCGGGAAATCTGCACGTACGGTTCTGTGGTGGGGCCGGTTCAGAAATGGGCCGGCCTACCCGATCGTTCGACTTAAAGATTGAGCCTGACTAAAAGCTCCCCAATGGCGGGATCAGCCTCCTCGACCGCACAGCTTCGAACCCGCCTAAGTTCTCATTAGCCCGTCGGCTTTTGATCACTCTGCTGGCGCCAGAACTAATTCTTCGGGCTAAAAAATTTTATGTATTGATTTACACCCAATTCGGCTGCACCACAAATTCTAGCTATCCCCTTATCAGTTCTATTTACTAATACAAATGGGCCCCCGTTCCCACGTTGTATAGACCATTGAAGCTCTTTGTAACTTTGTATTTTCTCTCCAAGAGCAATTAAAGACGGATTTGAAAAGTCTGTTTTATTGTAAAGAATTTCCATGAGGTCATTTATCCCTGTTAAAGAGTTGTTAGGATGATCCTCTATACATCTATTCCCACAAGCTTCATCCACTGTTTGACCCATAACCTTGGCTATTTCAATCAGTTGATTACGATTCAATACAGGATAAACTAGTTCGCGGCATAATCTTAATTCTGATATATTCTCCCCGTCTAACAAGGCAACAAATGGGGTATAGCCTTCATTTACATAAAATCTCTCTCCTCCAAGGCTTCGAATACTTTCACCTTCTAGAGATAATTTATCGTTCCAATGGCCATATTCATATGTAACTCCAATATCATTACAGTAACCTACTTTGATAGTCTTCCCTAACAAATTGTCACTAACCTGCTTAGGCTCGCTCGTAATTGTGAGCGTTTGATTGCTGATCTGGTTCAAAATGCGCTGTATTTCAACAAGTATTGGTCGTTTATCTAAAGCAGCACAAGACATAATAGAATTTGGTTCTTCAATCTTACTTGCTACTAGGTTCACTAACTTATAAATGCTGTCCGTAATCTTGTCAGGACTTGAAGAAGACTCATCCACGGCAATTAGTTTAAGCAGAACTTCACCAGCACAAGCAGCTACAACGTCACTATCCTTTGTTTCAACGGCATGGCTGCAAATTTTCATTATTTTACTAAGCAGTTCACCTTTGATTTCTATTATATTCTTAATCGCAGCTGATAAAAATATTAGTATTTGCCTTGAGGATATTCTCCCCGAAATATAAGAATCTGCGGCTTCGGTAAAAACCCGAGGACTTGTCGGAAAACCACTACTGGAGCCGCTACTACTTTTTCTAGCGCTATACCCACGAAAAGAAGCTCGAGCGGCAGATCCACTGGCACTTTTTGCCCATGTGTATTGCTCTTTTTGCTTTTCTAGTCTTTCGGCAAACTGAGCAAGTTTGTCTGCTAATATGTTTAGAGTTTCTGGGTCTGCGTATTTTTCAAGAATCTCTATGTCTACGGCAACAACTTTTAAGGATAAGGAATAGTTAGAAAAATTTTCGATTTTTATTCTGCTGTGCTGAATAGCCCTTCTTTCATTTGATTTCGCAAGTTGATGTACAACATTCGACCTAAGGTAAATGTCAAAATCATCACTGGTGAACAATTCATTCGACACAGAAACAAGTTCATCTACGGAGCGTTTTTCTAAGGCATTTAGAAAAATATATCCTTCTTGTCTTCTTGCAGAATGGCGGCGATCTACGATCACTTCATGTAAGTAGGTGTAGGTGATCTCAGGTTGTGCTGAATATGCAGCAGTCAAAACTTGACGTCGAAATTCTTTAGCATAGTCTGGCCAGTTGTCTACCGCCAGCAAATTCCTCTTCTTTAAATCTTCATTGATAAAGCCAAGATCCGATCTGTCAATCACAGGCATCGCGCCCAATGTAAAAGAATCTTCTCTTGAGAACTTTCTAATAAAATCGCTAACTTGTATAGTCGCCCTAGCCCCAGCCGGGTCCCTTAGTTGCTTAAGAGAATAATAGGTGATTTTGGTCAGGGAAAATAGGTCAAGTTGCCCTTTAGAACTTGCTTCCAGAGCAGCCATTACAGCGGTAGCTTCTACTTTACCTGCAGTAGCGAATTCAATTAAAGCATTGTCGATTTTAGAAGTTAAGCGCCGAATTTCGTCTTGTATTTCTGGGCTTGCGGGGTCGCAAAGCCATAGACAAGACAGGTTATCGAGAACTCCTCCCTTGCCTTCCAGCTCAACTTTTTCTTGTTTAAGCAGAGATCTCAGCTGTATCAGAGTAGCGTACAACCCAGAGTCAATATGAGTATCGGCAATTTCACTGATATTCGGTATGAACTGGTTTAGAGTTTCTATAAAATCAACGTTGTAAATGGTATTGTTCTCTTCAAGTTTACTCACAGAAAGTTTTAGAAAATCAATCTTAGTCCTCGGGTCATGGGCCAAATGCGAAGCCATGTTCTTCCAGTGACTATTAACAATTCCAACCATTGACGACGTTCTGCCGTTGAGCCATCCATAAACAGATTCTTGATCTATCATTTGTGCCGCTGATGCGTGAGCAGAGGGGAAGTAAAGCAGTAATGTAAAAAGGACTGCCAAATAAGTCTTGAGTTTGCAAAGTTTCATCACTCTGGTCCTCCAAAAATACATTGCCGCAAAGATTTGATAAGTCTTGCGTACCATGTAAAAAAATGTCGCTATAGACCCTTTTGGTTCTATTTCCCATCTCTCAGATTGAAATAAAGCTGGCCTTAGCTGTTCTGTCTCTCTTTCAAGATGTATGCCAAAAGTTTGGATTCATACGAAGTTTGAAAGACTCAACCTGAAGGTCCTCTCGCTTTCCACTTAATCAATTACAACTGCCGATTAACGTTAAAACTTTGTAACCCCTGCCTAATTCGCGCTTTGACTTGAACGGGTTCTTCTGGCGTAGGCAAGTGGGGTTTCAAGGGCTTCCCCGTGGGCGACCTTCTGTAGAGACATAAGCAGGAACGTCCTTGGGTCGAGGTCATTTTTCTTAGAGGATTCAATTATTGTAAAAAGTAAAGACATGCCGTCGATACGGCACGTTTACTTGCTCAAAGGCAAAACAAAGCCTAAACCACAAAAGCAGCAAAAATCCAGAAATAATTTTCCTCAGCCAATTTAATTCTAGCACTATTTGGGGTAAATTTGATAACCCTCAGATTAACAATGGTGACCTGGAAATATAGCGACGCAAGATTCTCTTCGATACGAAAGGAGTTGAATAAGGGGAGCATTTTATCTCGAGCGCGAGAGCCGGCAAGGTTCGGGGGCATCGGTGAATTTTATGGAAGAGACGTATATAAACGAATTCTCGAGTTTAAACACGAAGCCCAGAAGTCTCGAGAGGAACGCACTGTTGTGTTGGAAGTTCGAGAACCAACGCCCATAGGGTATTGAGGAAAGTGATAAGTCGCGCAGCCTGCATGCCGGGCGAAAAGACGTGCTGAAGTACTTAAGGCCCACTTTATCGAGATTTTCTCCGGCCAAATTTTCGTTTTGATTGTTAGCGTAAGGGCAAGGAAACGTGCCGTATCTACGGCACTCATTATCAGACCCGGACTCTCAAGCCTCATTCAATTTCCCTGCGAGATTGACGAAGCCAAGGTGGGATTAAAATCAAGCCTCGATGTCCAGATTTCAAAAACCCTTAAGTCGGAGCTCGTCTTGTCGGCAAGAACAAACCTCTCAGATCCGACAAATCTCATCGTTCGCTGCTCTCATGGACTTTTTGTCTTTGACGTCATTGCCAATCAAAAAAACCACCAAGACGTGATCCGAATTCTCGGCGGAACCAAAGGACCTGTGTTTTTTGAAAAGTCTTTAGATCAGATGGATCAAAATGGAGAGCGCCAGGACGGAAGTAAAATCAAAAGATCTCCCTCTCTTTCTGAAATACTAAAGAAAACAGCCAAGCCCATCGGACGAGTCTCAATTCAGTCAGAAGAAAAGGATCAGATCCTTGTCCATCCATCCAACACAAATTCGTCAGCTCAATTGGACAAAAAAACCAAAGCCCCGATCAAAGAAGGACAACCTTGAGATGAATTCAAAAGCACTACTCTGTATATTTCTATTTCTTGAAAGCTTTAAAGCTTTTGCGTCAAACAAAACTCTCGATGGCAATCCCCTCATCGTACTTGAGGATCCTTCTCAAAGTTCGGCTCCAAAAAGTGGAGATGGTCTTCAAGAAGAAAAGCAAAACGAAGACCAAGTGAGTATTCAAGTTAATCCAAAAACAGAAGCGAAAGCAGAAGTTAAAAAAAGTTCCCTCACATTCAAGAAAAGCAACTCTAAAGCTCGCCCCCCTTTGAGCTCATCGAGCGGCTTGACCTCAAATCTTCCGGCCCATTACTTGGTGAGTCACTTTTCAAAGCAAATGGATACCGAGAGCTTCACACTTCTTCCCACTGATTCAATCAAAGAGAAACTGAAGTCCATCTGGCCCGGAGATATTCTCCGAGCTCAAGTCGAGCACTCAGTGATCGCATTTGCCGACGAAAAGGCACCCGTGATCGCTCGGATCATTTCGGGATCTCTTGCCTCATCAAGACTTGTCGGATTCTCGCGCCTTGAGTCCAACTCAAATCGAGTCTTCATTGATTTTGAACTGCTCTCTCCAAAATCCAAGACCTCTTCTTTTTCCTTTAAAGGAACTGCCCTGACAGAGCTCGGCACTCCGGGCTTTGAGGGAATCTATCACTCAAAAGAGGCCAAGTATTTTGCGGGTGATTTCATCTCTACTTTTATGGCCGCCTATTTTGACGCTCAGGTCCCAAAATACATGAACCCCTTTGGCGGAACTGTTGAGGACACCTCGATGAACTCCGCTACAAAAAAGGCTCTCAGCCAAAGTGCCATGAGCTCGGCTGAGAGGTTTCGAGAAAAGCTCAAAAAGTTTCCTGAGTTCTCAGAACTCAAAGGTCCCTTTGAAATTCAAGTCCTCGTTCTTGCCCATGCCATTGAAAACTAACAATCAACAAAAGGAGTCACAAATGCCCGTTATCAAACTCAACCCGGAAGCTGGAAATCGAATCAAGTTTTTCAAGGAACACGCCAAAGGCATGGGACTGAAAAGTTCTGATTGGACAAAAATTATCTCCCAACTTCTCCTCCATGAAAAGGAGGACGCCTGGTGGAAGCTCATCAACCGATATGCCGAGGAATCTTTTCTGATCGGAAAGGCCATTTCAGATCCCGAGGTCAGAGGAAAACTTCTGGGATTGGTGAAGTCCTCGCCTCCCAGATCGAGGCAGATAGAAAACAAAGACCACCACATCGCTCCGGAAATTGTCTTAAGAAAACACGGCGAGAGGCTGTGAGAATGAAGAGCTTCTTTTTTTCTCCCCATACCCTTGCCTGTACCGCGACCTGTACCGCTGGGTTGTACCGATTACCCCCTTCCAAAAGGTATAGGCGCCGGTGCACCCGAGGTGGAGTTAAACTATTGAAATTAATGATTTTGGGCTCTGGCTATGTACTTCGTCCATTTTGTTGACCACCCACCCCCAACAAGTAGTTGAGGTCGGGTGGTCAACAAACCGCCAGAGCCCATTTCGGACGAAGATTTGTAGTCATATTAAGAGCACAAAAGAAAAGAGATGGAAGGGGGTGGAGGATGGGGAAGGCGCGCGGGAGCCGGTGTCAAAATGAAAGTTCAATGATGAGTGAGAGATGAAATTCGAAGGTCCGTTTTTAGAGAAGTGAGGGAAAACCTATGATGATAAATTCAGAGAAATTCAAAAACAATGCTGAGCGACAATTGAGCATGATGAAAGAAGGGAGCGAAGAACTCCCTCAAGGCCGGATTGTGAGGGCAATGGATCTTCAAAAAAGGGATTTGGAAGTTCTCCAGTTCCTGAACGAAATGGGGCCTGCCACATCTCAACTTATAGCAGCAAAATTCTTTAACTCGATTATCGCATCAAGAATTCACACTCGATTGAGAATCGCTCGTCGAAGGCTGCAACTTCTCCGTCAAAGTGGGTTCATTCAAAAAGATCTCTGGCAGCTGAGAAGGCCCTTCTATTTGATAACTCAAAAGGGAGTGCAAGCACTTTGCTCCCGCCTCAATCACTGCATTCATCTGAGCCACTTAAGAAAAGTACCGGAAGATATGGTGCACTCACTTCAGGTTATCTGGTCTCGAATTGCTCTTGAAAATATGGGCTTGGCCACAGCATGGAGATCAGAGAGAAGAATCGGCCTTGAGGACAAAAAAGACCAACTTCGCCAACTCAACAAAATTCAGAAGGTCTATATCCCTGATGGGGTCTACGTCAGATCTGATGGAGCCAAAATTCTCTTCGAGTATGAGCGCACCCAGAAATCTCAAGCTCGCATCAAAGAGCGATCTCTGATCCTGACCAATCTCGTCGTTAGCATGAAGACTCACTATCAGGGTGTCCATATTGTTTGTGCCAACGAATCCATACTGGCCCGCTATAAACCTGAAATTCGTATTTGGGATCAAAAAATTCAGACCTTTGAGCAACTGATGACAGATGGAGGAATCAATCATGTCTGGACAAAGTAAGATGAATCCTCAAGATCAAACGGGAGTTCTGATTACGGCAGGATCACTTGGATCACTGATGCTCCTCATAAAAGTGGCCAAGTATCTGCCCATGGTCCTTTTTGGTCTTTTTTTGGGAATGATTCTCAGTGGAACTTGGGGATTAAAATCCTCCTTAAAAACCAAAGCACTGATCCTTCTTACAAACCTCTTAGTCCCCTTTGGACTGACCATTTTAATTTTTGGATTTCCCACACCGAAGCACGTCTACTGGGGGATCTTTGAGTATCAATGGGGAAACGATCTCTTTCACTGGGGGGCTGTAACGTATAACCACTTGATCGATACAGGACATCTCTTTGCCTGGATAAAAAAGCTTTTGAAAATCAACTCCCTCTCGACCGTGGATGTGCAGCTTTATCTTTTAAGGATATTTTTGATAGGAATTTTAGCCCAGTTTGGATTTATCTACCTCAATTTTCTCTCCCATGGGGCCCTCTCTACAAATCTTCTCTCCCCAATTGCTAGCAGATCCTATGGATTGTGGAAGCCAGTTCTCAATTTCCTATTTCTGAGCAGCCTAAAGAAAACAGAAAATCCAAACCGATTTCTCGAAAAAATTGGAATCTCAGGCGTCGTTCTCCTTTTAGGGATCATCAATTTCGACGTATTTTCTGACATCTTACCCATATACAAGGCTCTAGCACTCCCCTGTTTTTTCCTTCCCCTTTTAGGTAAATTCATTTCTCACTTCAGTCCCCCGCTCGCTGAGTCCATTCTCGATGCTTCCGAGAGATCGCAAAAAAAGGAGGGAGAGATCCTCATTGGACATAAAATTGGAAATCCACTTGAACCCGTCTATTTGACCAAGGCAAATCTCAACTACCATGTCCAGCTGATCGGGGGCAGTGGAGCCGGCAAAACAACTTTGATTCAGGTCATTATGAAAAAACTGATCCATTTAAAAATGGGAATCATCTTTATCGACTTGAAAGCCGACTCCGATACCATCAGCTGGATTCAAAGGGAGACACAAGAGGCTGGGCGCTCCTCAGATCTCGAATTGATTTGTCTCACCAAACATCAGATTTCGAGATCATTTAATCCCCTTCAAGGAGGAAGTCCCCAGGAAGTTCTCGCCCAAATCATGAATTCCTTTGAGTGGTCTGAGCCCTTTTATCGAGCTCAAGGATCAAGATTCCTGTCTGATATCATTTCAGTACTTGACGAATTGAAACGACACTCAAACATTGATTATAGTCTTGCCGATATCTCGGACTGTGCAAACGATATCGGACGAGTCAAAGAGCTCGCCACTCATCCGGCACTGAGCCCCGAATCAAATGCAAAATTACTAAAGCTCATTCAAGTTCTCGAATCAAAAGATGGGCTACGCGACATAGCCGGACTGTCGGTCGGCTTAAAAAATCTGATGACTTCGTCCGCAGGACCTCTCTTAGACAACAAAGATCTGAAGCGTCAAAGTGTTTCAATCAAGGAAACCATCGAAAAGGGACGCATCAATTACTTCCTGCTTAATTCCATGGCCGACAAGGAATCCTGTGTGATCACGGGAAAACTCATCCTTCAGAATATCATTCGAGTGGTCGGACAAATCTATGACGAGGTCCCCGAGAATCAAAGAAAGCCATGTCTATTAATAGTCGATGAATTCGCAAGCTTTGCCACAGACAATTTCATCGATCTTCTGAATAGGGCAAGAGGTGCAAAACTCGGAATCATGGTCGCCCATCAATCCAGAGGAGATCTGATGAAAGTCTCCCTGTTAGCCGCCAATTAAAAAGGGCCACCGGCACAAATTAAATTTGGCCACTTTTTCCCCGCCGAGGCGGGGCCAAAGGAGGCCTTTATGGATGGCTGGCAATCGGCTACAGATCCCGATCGATTTACTCACGAAGTGATTGCGGTGATTTTCCGTAATCATCCCAAGCTGTTGGAATTTTATTTCGAAGATAGGCGTCCGCGAATTCGTTTTCAAGCGATGGAAATGCGCAGGCATGCGGCGTGTTTTTCGAGCGGCGAGAAGCAATGGATTCGCGTTGCTTGGATGTCTGGAGCGGCTCGGGCAATGCCAAGGTTTGGGAGCTTCTGGAGGCATTGGACTCTGGCAATCTTGGTAACGTGCTGGAGGCATTGGGAAAATTGCGAGGTCGGTCGCGCGCCAATTAAAATTCCCCACCTTGGCGTTGGAGCCGAGGCTGCATTATCACTCCTCGTGTCCCCGACGGGACTGAGGAGGCTTTAGCCAGTGATAACAATGGATATTTTTCATAAAATAAGAGCTCTTGATCACCTTGGCGAGAGCAAGTCCAAGATTGCGCGGGAGCTTGATCTTGATCGAAAGACTGTGCGCAAGTACCTCAAATCGACAGCTCCCCCATGCTATCGACCAAGATCCACTCCCTCAAGGCAGGATTTCTTTGCCGAGTTTGAGGGTTTTGTTCGGGGGAAGCTCGTTATCGCCCCGGAACTTTCGGCCGGCGAGATCTATGCGCTGATTCGTCCGCTAGGCTATTTGGGTAGCGAACGCACGATTCAAAGGCGAATGAAATCGTGGTGCGAGGGAAAGCCAAAAGAGCGCTTTTTGAGCAAGAGTATACCCTGGCGAGCAGGCACAGTTTGATTTTAAAGAATCAATCGAACTGCCATTTTTATCGGGCCCGGTGATTGCGCACTTACATTTTGGTACTTTGCCGTTTTTCTAACGCTTGCGTCATCAAGGGCTTCCCACACAAGACCTATGAATGTTTCATGGATGGCGTCCATTCATTTTTTGAAAAAATTGGTGGTCAAACAAAAAATATTCGAATCGACAACTTAAGTCCATGCGTGAAGCGGGTGAAAAAAGACGGAGGCCGCGACTACACGGATGCGTTTAATAGGGCGATCAAATATTACGATTTTGGAGTTCTTCCCTGCTCTCCAGGCCGAGGCAATGAAAAGGTGATGTTGAGCGCGACATTCAAACCTGGTCGAGGAGATTTAGGAATCACGTAAATGTTCATGGGATCAGGTTCCGGGATTTTTCCCACCTCAACGTCGAGCTCGAGGCCTTCGGTGAACAGGAGCAAAGCGAAGCCGTCACTGAACTGCTGAAAACAGAGTGTGGTCAGTTGAGATCGCTGTTGCCGCGAGACGAGGATGTGCTTTGCCGCGTGGAAGAGACTCGTGCGTCTCCGCATGGCACGGTTCGCGTCGCCAAGACCACTTACTCAGTTGCGGATGCATGGATCGGATTAGAGTGCCGAGTCGTGGCTGGTGCTTTTTGAGACACGAATCACGCGCAAGGGCAGTGATGTCATCGTTGTCCATCCTCGAATGTCTGAGGGTGAGCATAGCATAAAGCTTGAGCATATTTTAAAAAGCCTTCTCCGCAAGCCACAAGCGATGATCCGATGGAAACACCGTGAAATTTTATTCCCAGAGAAAATATTCAGGGATCTTTATCGTCGGCTCAAAAGCCAAGAGAACCTTCCTGGGGCATCCGAACGCGAGTTTTTACGTATAATGAATCTCATCCATCACACGCCGTTAAGCGAGATCCAATGTGCGCTAGAAATTGTTCTTGGCCAGCCTGTGGGCGTGATGAACATCTTCATGGAAGTCAAAGACCTGCTTCTTGTTGAGCGCAGACCCGAGGCATTGGTAATCGATCTCAGCACACGGTTTGGCCAAACCCCGATAAGTCCAAATTTAAAAGATTATGATCAACTCATTCCCAACCAACAAGGAGTAACCGGATGACAAATGAAGAACTCAGCAATGGCCTAAAACAGCTGAATTTGCCAACCATGGCCGAAGGCTATAACGAAGCCTCGCGGGCTGCGGAAAAGGGCAGATTGACCTATGAGCAATATCTGGCGGGCCTTGTCGATGAGGAGCTGAACAGCAAATACGAATTAAGAATTAAGCGGTTAAGTAAAGAGGCCAAACTTCCTCTGGAGAAGCGGATCGAACACTTCGATTTTACCCAAAGAGAAGGTATCACCGAAGGAGAATTTAAACGTCTCGCAAAAGGCGATTTTGTTCGAGACGGATCCAACATTGTATTTTATGGCAGCTTTGGGGTCGGGAAAACGCATCTAGGGATCGCGCTCATCAAGGGCTAGTAAAAAAGAATGTGCGCTGCCTGTTTGTCTCGACTCACGGCCTGATTGAACAAATGCTGGAAGCAAAAAAAAATCTCATGCTGCAACACCTATTCAAACGCCTCGACCGGTACGACCTGCTGGTTTGCGATGAGCTTGGATACATTGCCCAAACCCAAGATGGAGCGGATCTGTTCTTCCAAATTTTATCGCTAAGAGCAGAGCGAAAAAGCGTTTTGATTACCACCAATCTCACATTCTCCGAATGGGACAGGGTGTTTATTAATCCATTAAACACAGCAGCTGCCATCGATCGAATCATTCATAAATGCGAAACCTTCACCATCAAGGGCCCGAGTTGGAGAGCGGAAGAGGCAAAAAAAAGAACAAAAATAAAAGCAACTCTGGCGGATAAGAAAGTACAGCCCTCCATCAAAACGTCATCCTGACCTGAGGGACTCTATCCCTCAGACACCCTGTTACCCCCGATCATCGTGATCGGGGGGTCCCTTCGCAAAGCAGAACCAAGCATCTCTTGAAAAAAATAAAAACCTGGAAACAAGTTTGACAGCCAAACAAGATGTAGATACATCTGCGTCACCAACTGGCCAAATTTAATTTGCGCCGAACAAAAAAAGTGGCCAAAATTGATTGTCGCCTAACACTCCCCACTTTTTGTGATCAATTAGAAAGAAACTGTAACACCAAACTGATTTTCGGAACCGACAGCCCGGATGATGCCGAGTACTTTGCCTCCATGGCCGGAACTCGAAGCATACAAAAATCAACGGTGCGTTATAAACAAGGACTACTTTGGGATCAAAATACCGGTGAAAAGTCAGTCAGGGACACTGAGGAATTTGTCGTTCACCCAAATCAAATCCGACAGCTCGGACAAGGACAGGTGTTGAAGATTTCGCGGTTGGTCTGTAAAGAACGCATATTGTGTCAAATTCACTCTTAGGTATTCTTTCATGCGGTTGAATTGATTTGGTCTAGTTTTTTGTTTTTCTGATTGATATTGCTTTGAATTGAAACCGAATTGTTTTTATAGTTTTTATATAAAAGTTTTCGGACTAAACGGAGGATTTGATTTTATGCAGGACAATTTAATAAGTATTAGATCAACGGACCTGAGGACAGCATTAAATATTGCTCCAGCGACCATGAATGACCTTTTGAAAAAGACTGGAGTTCATTATTTGCCAGGACAAGCCAAACCAGGTCGAGGCGCCGTTAAGGATTTTTCATCCTCAGACTCAAGACGCCTTCTCGAGGCCAAAGGATTCGTCTACCCAAATCCAGCAAAAGTTATTTCATTCATGATGTGTAAAGGCGGAGTTGGAAAAACAACATCAAGCTTTTTCGTTGCAACTAGAATGGCAGCCTACGGAGCTCGAGTTCTGGTCGTTGATGGTGATTCACAGGGTAATCTCACGTCCGCATTTGATTTGAGTTCTATGAAAATTGAAATTGACGAAGAAACTCCGATTCTTGTCGATCTCTTGACCAAAGATGCCTCAATTGATGAGGCTACTATTGCTTTTTCGCCGTTTCTCCACCTCATCCCCTCAACGCCGTTGAATTCAATATTGGAAAGTAAAATTAGGGATAACTTTAAGAACCCCAGTGTTCCTTTTTCGAAAATATTTGAGTTGGTTAAGGATAAGTACGATTACATTATTATTGACTGCGCTCCCGCTTTAAATCTCACAAATACTGCAATCATTTGTGCCTCAGATTTAGTTGTTTTACCGGTTGCTCCGGATAAATTCTCTCAAATTGGTCTCGAACAAACACTCAAAGAGATCCATCAAATAGAGGAAGATTTCCCGGAAATTGGCAACAGGGAAACTCGGGTCATTTTCACTCGATTTGATGCCAGAGAATACACCTCGCTTAAATATCTGTCCGAAATCGCTGATAGCAATAAAGATAGAATGTTCAAGACGATGATACGGACGGCATCCGATCTTAAAAATGCAATTACAAAAAAGGAAGATCTTTTTCAGTACAAGAATTCTAACGCGAAGGATGACTATGATTCTTTTGTAAAAGAAATAATGGGAATCGACACTTTTTTTTCTAAGAAAAGTAACTAACTCTTTAAGGTATCTATAAAATGGCTAACATAGACGACGTTCTCGATAAAAATAGAGTTCGAATCGATAGAATCAATCAACCGAAAAAAATTAAAAGAACTGGGGCAACTCGACCTTGGCAAATCGGACAAATGGAGAGGCAATCCGGAGCCTCTTCAGAAGAAGACGCTCTTGAACAACTCAGACCTATTCTAAAGAATTCTCTTTCGGATAAACTCTCGCCAACAAAACCAGATGACGTTACACCTGACAAGTCAGAGATAAACTCATCGAGAGATAAAATTTCAAATTGGTCGCTAGAGGCTTCAGGACGGGCTATGGGAAACGATACCACACCCCCTGGCTCCGATACCCACTTTTTAAAACCAGGCCAATTGGAGAAAAATACCGACACAGTACCGACACAAATAAAGACAATACCGACACAGATTTTTGAAACAAACTCTGAAATCACAAATCCATTCAGCATAGAGTACGGCAACACAATACCGACACAAAAAAATAAAGATAACCGACACAGTACCGACACAAAAACTGACTTAGTACCGACACAAAATAAAAGAGGTGATACCGAATTAGACTCTATAAATATCGATTTAAATGTCTTCACCGAAGAAGATACCAACACAATACCGACACACAAAAATAAAAGTAGTCGACACATTACCGACACAAACTCAAATCAATTATCAGCACAATACCGACACAAATCTCAAACTGGCGAGTCTCATAGTAATATCCCATCAGACAAATCAAAACCTCAATATAACCGACACACTACCAACACATTGCCGACACACACAGGATTCAATCTCCAAGCAAAACAGACACAACTCCGACACACTATCGACACAACACCGACACCACACCCAACACAGTCCCGACACACTATCGTGAACAATACCGACACAATTGATCGAGATCTCCTCGCACTGCGTGGTCATCGCCTCAAAGTCTTTCACTTCTGTTATGAAATGACCTTAAAAAGCAATTTCCAAGGATTTCGAACAACCTACGATTCGATCGCCATCAATATTCAGATTCCACTTGGCAGCGTACGAACGACAACAAAGCGCTTGAAGTCCAGTGGTTTTATCGAGCTTCAACCTATTGGAAAAGGGCGGGGAGCATTAGTCCAGATTTTAGTTCCAGATCTGGTTTCTAAGCTGTATTCCAAACGTCTAACTACCGACACAGTACCGACACATCTCGCGAACAAATACCGACACAACGCCAACACCACAACAGACACAACGGGCTCTAGTAGTAGTAGTGATATTAATAATAAGAATATTACTAATACTATCGGTCCTGAATCCAAGCGACAGGACCTCCCCGAAGACTGGCTTCAGATTCAGACACCGGAGAATGTGAAGGCCATCGGTTTTGGTCAAACTCAGATCAAACAGCTCTTCCAACTGGGTACCTTATCAGCATCAGAGGTTCAGGAGTCGCTGGAGGCCTTTGCTTACGATTTGGAAGTCGGAGGGATTAGCAGTCGTGGATCGAAGCTTGCCTTTCTGATGGGCATCCTCAGACGTTCTGGAGCCTACATCTCTGAAGGTCTGGTCAGCGAGCTCAAGGTCCAGGTGGAAAACAACGAAAAAAGAAGGCGTGAGATGGCGGATCTCGAAAAGCGCCAGGCTCAGGACAAGCTCACAGCTAAAGCTCAGGAGATCGCCTCTCACATGACAGAGAGGGAGAAGCTTTCCCTTGTTCCCGAAAACGGACTGGTCAAGATCGGAAGTGTTTCTCATGAGAGGCTCGTGATGGCCAAGATTGTTGAGGGCCTCTCTAAATCTTAAAAACCTACCCCCGGATCGGGTATGGGACAAAGGGATCCAGTTTTCATGGAAGGAGGCAAGGTGGGTCAGTTTTGCAGAAAGCAATACAATTCGGAATATTACCTTCGCAACAAAGAGCGAATCAGAGAATATCGGCTCAAGCGAAAGACTGAAATTCAACCCTCAATTGTTGAATCCCAACTCTCCTTGTTTGAAATTCAACGTGGTCCTCAAATCGGTCAACCTCGGAGTCAAACTTTCAAATTTGAATTTCTTGGCCTCCTGGTCCAGATACTCCTTATTGCTGGAATCACTTACTTTTTACTCCGTGAAGCGGTTGAATTTTATCAGTCAAACAATTCAAACCTTGAACAATCCATTCTTGCAGCTCTTTTGGTTGAAGGACTCTTGATCGTGTTTGCCTTTCTCAAACCATCAAACCTGGTGAGTCAAATTCTGGTCAAAACAGTGCTGGCACTTCTCTTTCTCTACTCGTCCTGGTCCTTTTCTTCCAACGTGATAGGGAAGGGGATGGGCAATATTGCCCAAGGCGAAGTGTTGAGAGAGACGATATCCGGTCTAAAATCCACGATGATGAAAAATGATCTGGCAATTGAAGTATTCATGCAAAAAGGCTGGCTTTCAGCGGCCCGCAAGCTGACCAATGAGAACAACGAGCACAGAAAGAGTCTTCTGGAGCTTCAGGCCAATGAGATGAATCAAAGCTTAAGGCCCGAACAAGCTCAAAAGAGCAATACCATCTCTTTGGTTGTCTTGAGATTTCTATTTCAAATCTCCAATATCATTTTAGTTCATCAATTGAGCTCAGGTTTTCAAAGGCAATTTCGTTCTCGTCGGAGGAGCATGGTCTGGCGACGAGAGATGGACTTTGCGGCCGCATAAGACATATCAAGCTCCAAGATTGACGCTTAATATTAATTAACGCTTGACATTAATTAATGCGACGCATTAAATAGCACCAATTTTCGGGTTGAGCTTAGCTATAGATTCAATGACTCTAGCTCTTCGGCCGGAGCTAAAATGGAAAATTGTCATGGGAGAAGTACAATGCAATCCTCGTCAAATATCCTTTGGTGACTCCACGAGCGCATATTGGCTATGTCAAACTCACCAGCTATGCTCGACTGTAAGTGAATTTTTTTCTGAAGATCCCATTGCTAGATATTGGCACGATGGGTTCTGTGACGGGGCTTATGCGATTTTTAAGTCATATAATAATCCTTACCTTCATTGCGAGTTGTGCTTTAAATGCAAATTGTTCGGTCGTAGACAAGAATTTTACAGAGTCTTTTTTTAGGCGTATCCTTTCTTGTGGGGGGTTTAGCCTCGACTGTCTCAAAACCTCCGGATTGATCACAGAAGTCGAACCTATGGTCTATATTTTTATTGGAGTCTATCAGGGTGAAAGTCACGAAAGGGAATCGTTGGGTCGAGTAGCGCGAGCCTTAGATTTACCTGCGCTTTTAATTGGTAATCTACCGGGGTTCAAAGGGATTCCAGCGGTAGACGGAGTTCTGTTTTCCAAGGTGGGCAATCCTATCGCAAGTGTAAGTCTCAAAACTTTCTTTGGAGATACTACGAAAGGAATCACGGCAGTAAAAGGCATGCTTTTGAATAATCGTGCGTCGATACGTGATCATTTCAGCATTCAGTACCTTTCGGAAATGTGGGGCTTTACATTGGATAAAAGAGGTAGGTTTAAACCGAAGCAAAGCAATCGCGAACCGATTTATCGGGAATTAATTTTGCGAGGTACATTTAAGATTCTGGGAATGGAGAAGCTGAAAACCCGTCCGATTTGGATTGCTTTGGACTTTTCAATGGACCCTTTTAAAAGTCTAAATGTTCGGCAAGGCAACGTTGGACTGAATCCAATCCCTTTCGACGGAACTTTCATCGAATTTGTGGACAGTCGGGAAGAGCCGGGTTCAAGAACCAGGGCTATTAATATTGAAACTCTTGCTGTTCGGGCTGGCCATGATTCACTCGTTACACGATATCTGTTTCTCATGCATCAAGGCCTTCACTGGGTTGATTCATCGGGATTAAAGGAAGGGGCCAGAAAATACGATGGATCATCCTGTGCAAGGGAACTTCAAACGGTTCTGTAATCGATTGGGCAGGCTGGTACAGTAATGAGGTGCCGTTGATACGGCACTCATTACGACACATCCTTATTAAAGCCTTTTCAGTTGTTTATAAACATCGTCGTCGTTTCTTCTGCCGACCAACACGATTACCAAAAGTATGTTGTCTTGGACTTGGTAGATTATGCGATATTCTCCGACACTGGTTCGGCGATACTGCGAAAATCCCTTGATCTGAATAGAGTCGTGCGGTTCTGGGTTGTTGCGAAGCTCTAGGATTTTGGTGGTGATTTGTCTTTTTTGTTTTGCTGGCAACGACTCAATAAACTTATCGGCTCGCCTGGTGATTTCAATCTTTAGCATTTAACCATTGAGCAAGTTTCTTCTCGCTCTCTTTCTCACCGAGAGTTCCCTCTTTGATAGCCTCTTCGGCCTGCCTGCCCCACCAAGCATCTTCCATTGCTTCCAGACGTTGATATTCTTCAGACGAAACCAACACAGCAACAGAGCGACCGTTCTTTTTGATCTCAAGTATCCGTTCATTGACCGTGAATGACTACTTCGAAATTTTGTGTGTAGTTCCATGGCATCCAGTTATCAGGGTTGGACCTGACCAGTTCAAAGTTTTTGAATGGACACCATATAGTCAAAAGCGTTGGCCTCACTGATGTCACAAGTTTTTATAACTGAGAGAAGAATGTCGCCCACGAAGGCCCCGTATTCACTTTTAAAGAAGAGGAAGTTTTTTCGGTTTAGAACGGGGGGGTACGGAGCTGTTGCCCTTCCAATGCTTCTGCATGTATTTGACGCCGGCTCCTAGTTTTGAATTGGGCTCAGCGAGTTTGTTGGGAAATACTTTGTCAATCCAGGTTTTGAGTTCCCCCATCGGCTGGGCACTTTTCTCTTGGTGGTATTGGAGGCGCTCTTCGGGGATAAATTCACATCTTTACAGTGCCGTTCGTTTGCATAGACCTGAGAAATAAGGCCCAGCACAAATTCGCTTTCTCTTTTAAAGTCCTGCTCGATATCCTTAAATTGCCTCCGACCGTGGGTGAGACACAGGTATTTCAATATCTCCTGGGCTCGGTCTTTGATATTATTCATATTCAGAGCATCTGACATGATGGCAATGGGACCCTGACTTTGCCGCCGAGTCAGGAGCTCTTCCAAATTCTCTCCACTGTATTTCCTTCCGGTAAAATATAGAATGATTTTTCCCTCTGGAGCCCTCATGAGGGAGAGAACTCTGGCCTTGGTGTCATCAATATAGAACAACGCTCCCTCCGAAGCCTTTCGGACCATGACCTTCCAAACCAGAATCATCTGGTTGGCCAGGTTTTCCGTCTGAGTCCAGAGTGTTGATCGAGCCACAGGGAGCCCGAGCTTTTCTTGTAACTTTTCAAGACGGTAAAATGGCAGAGAGGACTTATAGTGAAGAATGGCTATCATGGCTTTGGCTTGTGCGTCGA
The DNA here is from genome assembly GCA_016716765.1 of Bdellovibrionales bacterium. Taxonomy (NCBI): domain Bacteria; kingdom Pseudomonadati; phylum Bdellovibrionota; class Bdellovibrionia; order Bdellovibrionales; species Bdellovibrionales bacterium. Next base: position 29,262 of record JADJVA010000012.1, read on the forward strand.
ATTTTTCCTCCCCTTTTCCGATAAACTCAGCCTCAAATATTTTGCCACACAGGTTACAACGAAGTTTCTGGGTCTTGTGAACGCTCACTGAAAGTGGCGGATTGCCCGTCACGCGCACATAAATGCCTGGATTCCAGTTGTACACCCTCCCTTTTTGACAGTCCGGACAAGGGTCCTTTTCCTTTAGATTTACAATCTCATAATTTTGGACACTGGCCGATGGGTAATGATCGTGGCCATGGCGACCACTGCCTCCGGTGTTCCCATGAGCAGGCTTTTTCTCCTGAGGGTCTTTTTGTTGAACTTTCTCTGATTGCTTTCCAAATATCTTGCGCAATCTGGCGATGGTGGCACTTTTCAGTCCCACCAAACGATCTAATTCAATCAAGGCTCTGAGAGAATTGATTAATTCTTGACGAGTTTCTTCCGTTAAGTTTGAGCTCTCAATCTCGTCAATCAGCCGATGAAGCTTCTCATCTGTCATCTCAATGTGGATCTTCTTCTTGGCTTTCAACATCGGAAAAGTCTTCCGCTGATTTCACAAAATTGGAAGTACTTTTCCATTCTGTTTGTGGTGCGGCTAAATCGGGATTTCCATTCCAGATAAGAACTGCCAACTCTGAGGCTCGTAGCTCACCCGAGACTCCCTCTCCCGTCCTCCACCACTTAAACGATCCACGACTGAGCCGCTTATGAAATATCCAAAACCCCTGGGAGTCATAAACCAATATCTTGAGAGATTTCCTCGATCTATTGGAGAAAACAAAAGAGCTCCACTCATGGGGTCCTTCTCCATCTGCTCCTTGCAAACTCCACAAAGGCCATCGATTCCTTACGAAAATCCACAGCTCCGCAGTGGATATAAATCGGTGAGGACGGACTGATTTGAATCACCGATGAATTTCAATCGTCAAATCAGAAAGTCGTAAAACAACTCGAGGTGCCTCAACTGTTAGATCGGGGAAAACTTAATAAAGGGCCCAGAATTGTTTGGCACAAAATTCCTCCGCCGAAGCTTAGAGGCGGATCGTTCCCTACTTGCTTTGGATTGAAAAATCCGGGCGATAAACTGAGTTCTCGACGCAGGAGGCGGTCATCAAATAGCTCTCGCAGACCAAAATCCGACTCCTCAGTTCATCAGGAAATTTCTCCTGAGGAGATTTCTTCCTGACTCGCCAGGCTTCGATATCTCTCCTTAATTCTTGCAGAAAATCTGAAGTCATTGGTTACCGCCTTTGAAAGTGTCAATCGGCGGATTTTACTTAAAAAAATATCAGATTCCATTCACGGTCAGTGAACGGATACGATCTCAACAGGCTCTTGCCTTGCTGTATCCAAAAGTCGTCCGAACTCGTCCTTTGCTTCTTTCGCCGAAAACGATTTCAATTTGAGACTCATATTTCCTCCAATGAGCTATAAGGTCTATAATAGCTCAAGTAGCTCTAAGAGTCAACTTTATTGTAAATGATTTGTGGACACGCGCATGGATTGACTGACCCTATCCAAAGTCCCGACCGTAAGCTCGGAGCGTTAGCGGCGCCTTTTGAGATTTCTGTTTCAACTCTCCAATATGATTCTGGTTCATCAATTAAGCTCAGGTTTTCAACGCAATTTCCCTTTTGCCCCAACATTATGGTCTTGAGGCTAGAGCTGGATTTTGCGGCGGCATATGGTCTGGCGACGAGAGATGGATTTTGTGGCCGCATGAGAAGATATTTTCTGACGTCGTTTCCAGGTGTCCGAATTAACCGCCAGTCTTTTTAAAGACCTTTCGTTCAACCGATTTGAGCCTCCTTTCGATATCATGTAACTTGTCTGCATTATAATCTCCCTCAACCTGATGGATCAACACTTGTCGATTGTATGGTTGATAGCCAAGGCCTTCTTTTTGAGCCAGGTATTTTAGTTTCTCTACAACCAGCTGTGGTAGACGAATAGAGATCATCTGCAGCCCCATGACCTCATCAATGGCCATTTCTTCTTCATCGCTAGCCTTAGTTGAAATCGAACCTCGTTTGCCGGAATCCCACTCTTCGGCTTCTTTCAGAAGGTCACTTTCCTTACTTTTGTTTTTTCCGCTGGATTTTCTCAAATAACTTACCTCAATATCACTGGGATGATATGCCGTGATGATCACAGGTTTTTTCTCATCACGATCTATAAGAAAGCAAATTCTTACATATTGTGGAATGACTTTCTTTCTAATATTTTTGATGATAGGTCAAACTGCGGCGTTGGTTAATTATGAAACTCAAGGGGAAGGATTTTCCATGCGGATGAAAAATATATTGCTGAAATTGTGGATGTTGTTTTCTATCGTTGCTTATTTGCCAATTGTGGCAGAGGCCGCAAAAGTAACAGAAGTGGCCAGCGGAAAGATCACGGTCTATTCATCAGTGGCAAATGCCGGTACTGGTACCGCCTCTCTTTCTTTTTCTGGGATGCCTGCGCAAATATTATATGATGAGTTGACCCATGTTGTAGCGACAGAACAAAAATCAGTAGATGGCGCTATTTACATAAAAAATGGTCTTAACTTAATTTGTTATCGTGAAGTTAAGAAATCGGCTATGCCCCAGTATTCATGTGGGACTGCGGTTTTCCCAGATGGTTCTACTGGCTATGACGAGCCATAGCGTTTGGGGTATTGTAGCAAAATCACAACTTGAAAAATGAAATACATGATCTGTTGATTATCCGTCTTGGCTTCGCAACGATATTGATTTCTACAGGTAAAATTATGAGGGAGTAGGGGCTCATTTTGGGCCTCAGTTTCTGCCTGAAATCATGTATGATTGCGACTCTCGCCCATATTTGTCATTAAATCGAATATATCGGGTTTCATGGTTCCAGGATCTTTTTTTGCGAGGAATTGCATAATATCCTAATTTAGGATATTATGATTCGAGCTAAGGAGTTCTGATGGGAGTTAAAAACGTCAAATTGTTAAAAGTTCCTGCTAATGGGCAAATAAGTATTGGTAAGTCTTGGGCTGGCAAACAGATTTTGGTCGAGGAGCTCGATGGCCACGAAATACGAATTTCTTCGGGAACATTTATTCCAGATTCACAGAAAATCTTTCATACAAAGGAAGCTCATGAATCTGTGAATGAATTTAATGAATGGGAATCAAAAAGAAGGCCAAAGGCCACAGACACGAAGAAATTATTTGCCTCTCTGAGAAAGAAAAAGTGAGCCTGTGAAGGCAAAGAAGCCGGAAAAGAGCAAGGCTACACGAGTTGCGGCTGTATCCACCCAACATGAACTGATTGAATGCGATTTGGAATTTCCACGGCTTGTTGAGGAACTATCTGAGCTTGAAGCTCCAGAGCTTGATCAACTCGAGGCTACAGTTGAAAAAATCAAGCAAATGACCTGGGATCAGGTATATAAGACCTCATCAAGAACCCAAAAACGAGGTCTCAACTGGGAGCCGATTGAAGCCCAGCTCACGCAATCAGGTAAAACCATAGCCTCCATTCGAATATCAAAGAAATTTCGAGCGAGGGTTTGTCGAGATGGAAAATTCATGGTGTTTATTTCCTTACATCCAGATCATGATAGTGCTTATAATGAAGGCGGTGGTGAAGACCTTTAGCTTCCCCAGCGCTTTCACTGCGAGGCTACACCTTGAAGGTGCACATTCGGCAAAATGACGGATTGGGCTTTCTAATTCGAGTGCCGTTGAGGTCTCGAGAGATTTGTATAAGCCCAAAAAAATCAACCAGTTGACATTTATCTTATCTCGAAAGTGATGGCTCATCTGGCTAAAATGTAATAATCGTAACGGGCGGGGATAGCATTTTTTTTGGCGTCATATTTTGTGCATGATCATGTACTTAATATGATCTAACGCTTGACATTAAATAATGCTTCGCGCACACATTCGGTTATACGGATTCCGATTCAATCAACGGCGAGAAAGGTAAAATGTCCAAGTTCACAAATATCCTAGTGATCCTATTCATGTTCATATCCCAAATTGGTTTTGGTAGCTCAAATGCTAGTGTGGAACCAGCTGAAGAATGCATGAGGCTCCTCAAGAACCTATCTTTGGAACATCTACCGAAAGCCACGACGGAGATCGAGATGCACGGAGACCAGGTCCGTTCGGGTTTGCCTGGATTTCGGTCCACAGTGAGAGGCGTTGAACTCAGCGATCAGAGGGTCTTCGATCTAGAAGAATTGCGTCAGTTTCTCATTTATTTTGCTAATATTTTTGGGGATTCTGTCAGTAACCATCGGCCATTTTTGTTGAATGAACAAAGGCAGCTAGTTGAATTGCTGTTTAATGGGGTAAGCCTGTTGCTTCGTAACAAAGGGGTTTCTCACCGGGCAGAGATTCGAATTGCCCCCAATGGAAATAGATCGCATATAATCACCATTTTAAACGCCTCAAATGTTAAGGCATTGGACGAAGTTGTCAGAGGCGTTCAACAGAAAGGCGGCGAGATTGGGTTTCATATTGAACAGTATATTATGGGGATAGGAGCCAGCTTCGTGCCTCCAACAGCCGGGGTTGGACCAAGGAATCCGGTTGAGCGCTTAGCTTATTGGTGGCGAGGAGGTGCGCCTCTTCCTCTCCCGCGAGTGAACGTTCAACTTCTTACAGCAGTGGAACCAGAATCAGCACTTCTTTCTGTGGGACTGAAACATGAATTCGATCATTTTGAAGACTTTTTAAAAATGCTAAGAGGCGAGTCCAGCCCTTATTATGGGTTTGTGCGATCGTACAAAGCCAATCTACCGATGCAGCTCGGGGTGGTGAAGGAACTCGTGGATAATACGCGCAACTACTGGCATCTGATGTATTTTGATGAAAATTTCACTATGCCTCGAAACCTCTTACACCTTGCGAATGGGATTGATGATCCCCTTGCTCCTGTGAACCTTTTTAAGACGCCCGAAAAGGCGGCGGAGGTTATTTGGTCCCTTGGCCGCACTGGGTGGGGAATCAATGCGACTACTCGCGCGCTTGTTGACGTTTTAACTCGAAAAGATGTAGTAGAGTCCCTCTCATTTTCAAAAATGAACGGCCTAATTTGGGTTACGGCCCGCTTTTTTGTTGATCCAAAAAATTTTCGGACGGCGGCCGAGTTTAAGGTTCCATTGGTTGTAGCTAAGGAATTGAGCGACAAAAATACTCTCCGTCACATGTATGTCGAGCAAGTCAGGTCGATCCTGCCGATTCTTGATCAAACTGAGGTTTTATTTCGTTGGGCTTCCGAATATGAAACTGTCTTTAATGACCCTATGTTTGCACATATTGATCGCAAGACTCTGTCCAGGGCTTTTATAAAAGTTGTTCTGGCTCCACAGTTTGGGATGGAAACAGGGGATTTTCACTTCACAAGAGAGGCTTTGGACGAAGAGTTTATTCGCTCCTTGGAAGCCCACTCCGTCCTGAAATAGGGCTGGTCATTTCATTTTTGAAACTTCATTGTTCGCTATCAATGTCGGCGAAATAGATCGGTTCCTAAACTCTGTTTGGGAGTTTTGGGACCATGCAATGTGATCTCGAAAATTCAGCCAGCTTTTCGGTTTTTAAAAGAGACTGAGGCCTCAATTCCCATTTTTTCGAGATAGGAAAGAAGCTTCTCAATACTGAATGAAGACATTTTACCTCTTAAAAGCTCGCTCACTCTTGGCTGTGGCACGTCGAGTATTTTTTCAAGATCGCGAGGCTTAATTCTCCTCTTTTCAACGACGTCGAGGATCTTACCATGAAGGTCAGCCTTAACCTTCAAAGTCATGGCTTCCTGTTCGTTAAATCCCATATCTTTAAACACAGATTTACTGGTCTTCATATAAATTCTCCTACCTCACCTGCTTTAATCTATTTTTTGCAAGTTCCAGATCAATGCCAGCCGTTTTCGAGCTCTTCTTTTTGAAACAATGAAGGACATAAACACGGTCCTTCACCTGGATGGTGTAAATAACTCTATACCACCCCTGATGGTCTTGTTCCTTCAACTCAAAGACTCCCGGTCCTATAGTTTTCATAGGACGACTTTTAAGTGGCATTTTTCCCTGTTGAAGTTGGTAGAGTTGAAAGCCCAAATCCTCCCTAATTGCCGCTGGAAATCGGCTAACCACCTTTTTGCTGTCGCCTAGCCATAAAACTTCCTTTAGCGCCAAGACCCCACCTCTCCCGCAATCATACAATTTAATGTATACAATATTTCGTATAATTTTGAAAGGAATTATATTGATCTCCCGAAAAAGGATCTGAAACAGTGGATGACTAGGGACTAAGAGTGATCGGCTTTCAAATTTGAGAGCCACGGAGGAGGCCTGGAGAAATGGCTATAAGCCAAATAAATCAACCAGTTGACGTTCGCTCTTAACTCGAGAGTGTCGACTCATCTGACTAAATTGTAACAATCGTAACGGGCGGGGAGGGCATTCAGAGCCTCAGATTCTGCACCTGATCATGTATGATTATTGCACCTTTCTTACATCAACGAAAAGAATTGACAAAAATTGCGCATTACGTCATAAGGGGCCATCCCAGATGTGGGGGAATGCTTATTTTAGGCCCTCTCATTGCGCGTCCCAGTTGGGAGGCTTGATTTGGGTGGATGAGGTTCGCCAATTTTGAGAATAGAACAGGAAATTCCAAAAGCGAGTTTCCTCCTTATGGTGGGAGAGAGCGATGAGAGTGATTTCGAGGCAGCTATTTATGACAAAAATCATCATTATGACAATTCTTTGTTCAGGAGTTTCGCTTGCTGAAACCATACAACAAGGAAAAGATCGACTGCATACGACGACAGCTAAGTTTGTAGAAGAAGAAAATCCTTGGAAGTCATGGACGGTAATAGCCGAGAATATGGTGAATATTCCCAAAGAGATGTCCCAATTCAATAAGCCTTCCAGAGGGCTATTTGCTTGGGTCGGTGTGAGTAGATGTAATCTATGTTTTACCGAATTTCGACATTTTAGCTCGATAAATGAATTGTATCAGATTTTTTTAACTGAGTTTGATGAAGAAAATGAGCGGTGGTCCGAAACTCGTCGTATTGATCTACAAGAAACTTTCAATCGTTATTTTCTCCAGGAAGAATGGTGTAACAGAGGTTTTATGGGAACGGGGAAATGCAAAGCACCAATGAGCCAAGTATGGCAGTTTGGTTTTGGCGAACAAACTAAATGCCCGAATTCTGCTCCTTCTGGGGGGACATGTTTCCTTCTAGAGGTAGAGATAAGACGAAATGAAGTAAATCGTCGCGTCGGCGGTGATGTAAGAACCACTCAAGTTGTTCAGCTACCAGGCAATTCAGATACAGAAATTAGCGAATCAATACTGCAACAGCATTAACAAGACTTTTCTTACATGAAGTAGAATAATGCTTGACAGCATTTAATGCGACGAATAATTATCCCGCATCTTTATATAAAAGGGGGTCTATGGAAAAATTAATAACAATTCTCCGATCATTGGCAGCAACAGTGACGTTTTTTATATTTTTTTTACCATTTCACTCCTTGGGAAATTCCACTTCTTTAATTCCTCATGTCAATTCGATAACTTGCAGTGCTAGATTAGCAGGAACAGGTAATTTAGCTTTTTCTCTAGACGAAGGCGTTCTGGAGGCCTTTCAAAGAACGCAGCTGGCATACAAGCACGACAAACTAATGTGGGATTGGGTGCTCCAAGAAAAGACTCCGCGACATGTCTATAGTAGACGTATTAAAATCGGTGAAAAAATCGAAGGATCAATTGCGGGTTTTCTAGGAGAAAATAAAAGTTTTACTTACTGACCTCGTTGCGGAGGTCCCATTAATGACCCATGTTTTGGCTCCTCTTTTTCAAATGCGCTGGGATGGCTACAATATCTTTGATTTGCCTATAGAATTTAAAAAGTTGGATCCTGAAAGGCGTCCGTTTGAAGTAACTGATGCTCCTGAAGTATTTGGTAATTTTTCCAAAGTTTTAGTTAACCAGAAAATTTATAAAGGAAGAGGTTTTGTGCCTGTTCTGATAAACGGGAATAGTATTGTTCAGCTGCGTTTTAAAATTATTATTCACAAAATATTAGTCACCGGGAAGACTACGTTAGTATCTTCACTTAGTTTTTCAACTAGAGGAAATTCTGAATTCTCTCCACTCACTGCAATTTATCATCAAGCATTTCCAGGTCGTCCTGTTATAAAAAATGAAGTCAAAAAAATGGAATAATCATTTTCAATGTGGACTCTGGCGAACAAGAATTGAACGAACGCACTTTGGCTGATGTGATTGAAAGGCTTAGTTATTTGGGAACTTTGACTAGCTCGGGATCAATTCTTCCTGGACCTTCTACTGATGCAGAAGGTCCAATTAGAGAAATAAAGAAACTGCGGGATGATAGGTAAGCGGGATCTGGCCTGTCACGGAGCTTATTGAAAGGGAGATCGTAGATAAACGAATACTGCGGAAGTAATGATGTATAAGAGTGACTTGTCATCCCATCTTGATCTTAAGGACTTTCTCGACGCGCTCCAGGCGCTTGGCCAAGCTGTCTGTTTCAAACACGCAATCGCGCAGAATCTTTTGCGTGTAGGTCTGATAGCCAGCACCAACTTCAGCGGCGCGTTTACGAAGTTCATCTAGCAGATCGCCATCGAGCCACATGGTTACCCGGACCTTGTGATTTTTGGGGTCGTCAAAGCCATCCGGCGCTTCCACAGTTCCGTATTCAATTTTTTTCTTCATCTTTGTGGATTTCATTCCACTCCTCCAACAGTAGGGTTTGATAGAGTTGAGCATTTCGAAGAATCTTTTTTAAGAAGGTCTCCGAGAACCCCTTGGTCTCAATCACCGTATCCGTTCATTGACCGTGAATGACTACTTCGAAATTTTGTGTGTAGTTCCATGGCATCCAGTTATCAGGGTTGGACCTGACCAGTTCAAAGTTTTTTTGAATGGACACCATATAGTCAAAAGCGTTGGCCTCACTGATGTCACAAGTTTTTATAACTGAGAGAAGAATGTCGCCCACGAAGGCCCCGTATTCACTTTTAAAGAAGAGGAAGTTTTTTCGGTTTAGAACGGGGGTACGGAGCTGTTGCTCGAGGATATTGTTGTCGATGGGGGCTCCTGGGTGGCGGAGAAATGCGGTGAGCCCCTTCCAATGCTTCTGCATGTATTTGACGCCGGCTCCTAGTTTTGAATTGGGCTCAGCGAGTTTGTTGGGAAATACTTTGTCAATCCAGGTTTTGAGTTCCCCCATCGGCTGGGCACTTTTCTCTTGGTGGTATTGGAGGCGCTCTTCGGGGGATAAATTCACATCTTTACAGTGCCGTTCGTTTGCATAGACCTGAGAAATAAGGCCCAGCACAAATTCGCTTTCTCTTTTAAAGTCCTGCTCGATATCCTTAAATTGCTCCGACCGTGGGTGAGACACAGGTATTTCAATATCTCCTGGGCTCGGTCTTTGATATTATTCATATTCAGAGCATCTGACATGATGGCAATGGGACCCTGACTTTGCCGCCGAGTCAGGAGCTCTTCCAAATTCTCTCCACTGTATTTCCTTCCGGTAAAATATAGAATGATTTTTCCCTCTGGAGTTTCAGAAAGAATGCCCGTGGTGTACATGCCGGTTCTGTTTTTGGTATTTGGCTCCTGAAGTTCATTCTCCCTCATGAGGGAGAGAACTCTGGCCTTGGTGTCATCAATATAGAACAACGCTCCCTCCGAAGCCTTTCGGACCATGACCTTCAAACCAGAATCATCTGGTTGGCCAGGTTTTCCGTCTGAGTCCAGAGTGTTGATCGAGCCACAGGGAGCCCGAGCTTTTCTTGTAACTTTTCAAGACGGTAAAATGGCAGAGAGGACTTATAGTGAAGAATGGCTATCATGGCTTTGGCTTGTGCGTCGAATTTTCCTCCCCTTTTCCGATAAACTCCGCCTCAAATATTTTGCCACACAGGTTACAACGAAGTTTCTGGGTCTTGTGAACGCTCACTGAAAGTGGCGGATTGCCCGTCACGCGCACATAAATGCCTGGATTCCAGTTGTACACCCTCCCTTTTTGACAGTCCGGACAAGGGTCCTTTTCCTTTAGATTTACAATCTCATAATTTTGGACACTGGCCGATGGGTAATGATCGTGGCCATGGCGACCACTGCCTCCGGTGTTCCCATGAGCAGGCTTTTCTCCTGAGGGTCTTTTGTTGAACTTTCTCTGATTGCTTTCCAAATATCTTGCGCAATCTGGCGATGGTGGCACTTTTCAGTCCCACCAAACGATCTAATTCAATCAAGGCTCTGAGAGAATTGATTAATTCTTGACGAGTTTCTTCCGTTAAGTTTGAGCTCTCAATCTCGTCAATCAGCCGATGAAGCTTCTCATCTGTCATCTCAATGTGGATCTTCTTCTTGGCTTTCAACATCGGAAAAGTCTTCCGCTGATTTCACAAAATTGGAAGTACTTTTCCATTCTGTTTGTGGTGCGGCTAAATCGGGATTTCCATTCCAGATAAGAACTGCCAACTCTGAGGCTCGTAGCTCACCCGAGACTCCCTCTCCCGTCCTCCACCACTTAAACGATCCACGACTGAGCCGCTTATGAAATATCCAAAACCCCTGGGAGTCATAAACCAATATCTTGAGAGATTTCCTCGATCTATTGGAGAAAACAAAAAGAGCTCCACTCATGGGGTCCTTCTCCATCTGCTCCTTGCAAACTCCACAAAGGCCATCGATTCCCTTACGAAAATCCACAGCTCCGCAGTGGATATAAATCGGTGAGGACGGACTGATTTGAATCACCGATGAATTTCAATCGTCAAATCAGAAAGTCGTAAAACAACTCGAGGTGCCTCAACTGTTAGATCGGGGGAAAACTTAATAAAGGGCCCAGAATTGTTTGGCACAAAATTCCTCCGCCGAAGCTTAGAGGCGGATCGTTCCCTACTTGCTTTGGATTGAAAAAATCCGGGCGATAAACTGAGTTCTCGACGCAGGAGGCGGTCATCAAATAGCTCTCGCAGACCAAAAATCCGACTCCTCAGTTCATCAGGAAATTTCTCCTGAGGAGATTTCTTCCTGACTCGCCAGGCTTCGATATCTCTCCTTAATTCTTGCAGAAAATCTGAAGTCATTGGTTACCGCCTTTGAAAGTGTCAATCGGCGGATTTTACTTAAAAAAATATCAGATTCCATTCACGGTCAGTGAACGGATACGATTTAGAATAAAGGATGAATATTCCAAATGAAGGTGGATGAGGCAGGACAGTTGACCATGAGAACCTACTTTGTTTATTTCTGTATTGCGCTGTCGTCTGAGTCTTTTTTTCCTGGCCGCACACGCAAAGAAAAGCTGCGTTGAAGACCTGGACAGAATAAAAACAGGAAAAGATGTAGTCGGAATTTTCTTCTACCAAACACAAAATGGCAATCTTGAGGACTGTTATGAATCATATGAAATCGTACTTGAAAATAGGGTGCGGAAGTTGTTATTTGCCCTTACTTCATCAAGATCCCATTGATGCCTATTGGGCTCTCGTCTCATCCTAGAGAATTACTGATTTTCTGCAATAATCATTGGATCAGGCCAGAAAATAGGACACGCATTAGATAAATTGCGCATTCTCTGCGGCCTCCCGTCCACTTTACAAGCCCAGAAAAGGTTTGATCGGGTTTAGGTTACAGATCCCTCGAACATCCAGCACAACAGTGCGTTCCTCTCGAGACTTCTGGGCTTCGTGTTTAAACTCGAGAATTCGTTTGTATACGTCTCTTCCATGAAATTTACCGATGCCCCCGGATTTTGCCCACTCTCACGCTCGAGATAAGATGCTCTTCTGACTTAACTCCTTTCGCATCGAAAAGGATCTCGCGCCGCTATATTTCCAGGTCACCGTTGTTTGCTTATCTCATACTAAAATTCTAGCAAACTGTGTTAGAAAAAAAGCGGCCGTGGAAAATCAATCCTAAGTGTGGGCCATTTTTGTGGCCTTTGGATTCGTCTTGCTTTCGCGCAAGTAATCGTACCGTATCGACGGCACTCATTATGGGTTCCTCTCTGATCTCATAATAATCCAACAACATCATCGGGATATAAATAAGAAAACTTTAGTGCTTTTCTGAAAGACGTGCCGTCGATACGGCACGTCTTTTTTAAAATGGGCCTTTCAGACGATGAGAAATGTCATCAAAATACGGGTGAATATTTTTGGCCGTATCTATGAAGAGTTTAAAGGGCTCGAGTGCGCTCAGCGGATTATCATCGAGTGCTTCGGTTCGAGCGCCAAAATGATCTACGGCAGCAGACCTTAGCTCCTTCAAATCGAAGCTAGATTCTAAATGACCTCTGATCCCATTTCTTTGGGAAAGGGAAAGCTCCGTTCGGACTCCTTAGAAATAATCCAGAAAACCCAAAATTTTACCGCGTCAGATAAAATTATATAAATGGACGGGGGATTCAACCCATCTTTGTGCTCGACTAGAAAAAATTGAGAGGTGGATTTGAAGGTCTACTGCGAAATGTCACTTTTAAAGGCTATTCTTGCATGAAGTTCAGGTGGATGTTTCCATGCCTAATTTTTAAGAATTTAACCGGTCCAAGTATGTGAGATTTTGACCCCACATATCAGGTCCACATATGTGAGCTTTGTCTGCGTCATACCGGTCCCGTTACGTGAGACGGGACAGGTAGTCACTGTGGGAGATTTTCTGGCAATATCCTATTAATATCGTCGATGCTTGGCCACTGAGTGCCATCGGATTGGGCTTGGCCAAATACCGCCAATTCCCCGCCAAGATCACCAACCACCGCAGTACGAGAGGCCCTAGAGGTTTCACCGCTGTTGGATAAAATCCAGCCAGTCATTCCTCGTACTCGATAGTCCACTCCAGGATATTGAATTCGAGCATGGAATTTTAAATAAATCATGCGGTTATCAGGAAGAATAATCACAAGGGAATAGGGATCGTCGTTGAAGTTCTTAAGTTTTAACTTATGCTCGTCCGTTTGCCATTCGTGGTATTCGCCATTGGCTTCTTCAAGCGATACAGAAATTCCACCTGTATCGCGCGCCACCTGAATCCGTTTAAGTCCGCCCCCAGTGATCTCATAATACCCGCGCATAGGGCCAGTTAGCACGTCTCCATCGCCATCTCCTTCCTGAAGAGGCAAAACAACTGGCAGCATTGGCTCTTTGAAATCAGTCAATTTACCTATCAAATCTCCAACTGATTTCGGCTGTGGCAGATCAAGTTTTCTAAGGGTAAATCTATCAACGTGATAAGGATTGACCTCTTCTTTGGCTTGTGAAATTGGCGTAGCACTTCGTGTCGCTGATGGCATTGCCTGCGATTGTTGAAAGTTGCTTTTGGGTGCATGGTCCGCTTGTTTTGGAATCGGTCCATGAGCACTTTCTAGAGGTTCAGACTGAAGAGTTTCACTTTCGACTGAAACGACATCAGCGATTCGCCTTTTCTTATGATTCCAAAAGAAAATCACAACGCAGAAGATAAGAAACCAAAACCACCAATTTTTCATAGAATACTTTTAGCCTTCAAAATCGCTATTCTTTCAGCTTGAGACTGGCTTGCTGATGATGTGTTTGACCTGGAACATTTTCAACTCTCCGACCACACCGTTTTCCATGACCGATTGAAAGCTGACAACACCGCGGGCTTCATAGGTATTTTTACCACTTTCTTGAACTGCGACAAGTTTAATTTTCTCGGGAAGCAGTTTGAGAATGATCTGATGGGGGTTGTCGCTAAAACTGTAAGCTTAATGCAGTTTTCTTACATAAATCGACTGTGATTTAGAGCATCAAATGATCTTGCAATTTATTGCAAGATCTGGTAGGCTCTCCGCATGAGTCGGCGGGTTTATCAGCTTAAATTGAACATCAATGGACGGAAAATAGAGTCGGTTGTCATTGATCCTCACTACGCTGAAAAACACTCGGATTCAGTGACCGATGAAATAATATTGGCTCTGGTAAACCAACTTGACGGAAAATTTTTTGGCCCGGTCGATAGAGATTAAGAGGGGTTTTTCTATTTCGTAAATGACCGGCTAGAACTTAACCAGAAATTTTATAAACTGATCTGGCTGCTTCATGATAGTGAATTTTATGTTGGTATAGTGAACGCCTACAGGAGGTAATCATGGATTATCCTAGCAAGAGGCAATTAAAAGAGATTGATAAGAAACTCCGGGATATTGAGGGCACCTTGATGGTTGGCCCCAGTTCTTCCCCCGCTGAGAAGTTTCGTTGGGACCTATGCCAAAATCTCGTAAAATATATGAATGAGAAAGGTTTATCTCAGGTGGAATTTGCAAAGCTATTGAGAATTGATCAGTCAAGGGTCAGTGAGATCGTCAATCACCGTATTGACAAGGTTTCCACTGACAAGCTGATCTCTTATAATGAAGAAATTGATCCTCGGGTAGAATTTAAGATTGCTAAATAAGAGTAACTACCTGTTGCAATCTGCAAGAAGTAGTCTGTATCTCTACAGGGCCGTCGATAAATTTGGGAGCGCAATTGATTTTCTATTAACTGGAATGACAAGGAGACGTGCCGTATCGACGGCACTCATTATGGAGATTAGGTTTTAGAGTGCTGAGAGAATCCGTTGTGGTCCTCTTCAGAGATGTAACCAGCACCAACACATATGAAGCGGGATATGTTGATCACTGGATTAATACTTGTGTGCAAGCGGCCGCTTGGGCCTTGGTAGCGTATGGGCGGATCTTCGTCTGATCAGAAACGACTTCAATGAGTCCGTCGTATTTTTCCGGTTGTACGTAAGAAAAAGGCGCTGCAATTTCTGAATTTCCACTGATGTCTTTAAGAATTTGAATTCGAATCACCCTAATGATTCCAGTGCCCATTTCTCCGCCAAAACCATCATTCAAAACAGGGGATGGCCTCGTTCCAGATGTGGAGTAGTTGCTTAACGAATCGCCCATCTGTCGCAGGGCCCATTCGACAAACACAGGGTCTTCATCTACATTTTGGAGATTTGGTACCAACGCGATAAAATGCTTCCAAGGGACACCGTAGACTTTTGTAAACAATTTATCTACATAGGTTTTTAGATTCTCCTTATGCCCGTTCAATTCTTGGATGAGAGACCTTCGATCCTTCGTGTATTGGCGGTAGTCCGACGGCGAGAGAAGACTTTGAAGAATGTGACCTGCGTTTTCTACTAGGGGTACCGCTAGCGCATATTTAAGAGTATGATAGCGAGCATGGCGACGAACGCTCTCGAATAAGACCTTTCCCAGCGTTTTCATTGCAATTAAATTGAATCGTGAGGCGTTATCATGCATCGGCCACACGTTATAATAATCAGGAACTGAAAGATCGAGGGCGAGGTGTCTTAGGCGGGCAATCTCAGGTTTGGCCTTCATTAGGATCCCAATACGTTCTATGTCTAGCTCTCGTAAGCGCCCAAATGTGTGAACGGAAATTCCCAGCCATCCTGACCACTGCGGATATTGTTCTATGCGCAAGTGTCGCTTGGCTCCGAGCTGGTGACAATACATACATTGTTTAGGATTTTTTTGAAGAGCGCCATTCCTGAAAAGATAAAAATCGAGTTCATTCGCTGAATTCAGCTGCGCGAATTCAGCCTCATTGTAGGCTTGGTGAGTTTCGTCAGTAAGAAACCCTACATAGAATCTGCCGTCAGGTTTCGCCATGAGCATGCGTGGTCGTTCTGAACTCCCTTTTTGATTCCCTTCACCGTGAGTGACTAGCGCTGGACGCTCTTTCATGATCATAGGTAAACGATTGAAGACTTCATCAGCCGATAAAATGCGTCCTGAATCTATGACGGATTGAAGGTCTTCAATTGAGTTGATTTCCTGTGCTTGGAGCAGCTGGGAAAAGCAGAGCGCCAATGTAAGTGAAAGGGGAATTGAGATTGTGATGATCACGAATGCTCCTAAGCCCGTTATTATGAGGTCCGTTGGCCCAAGACTCTATAGGTCGAGTAACCTGAGTCAGGTGGCGTTAGCTTGCTAACATAGAATCCTGTTCCTTTGCAAATTCAATCGGAGATTTCATTCCTAGTGCTGAATGTGGATTGAGGTTCTGTAACCTAAACCCGATCAAACCTCTTCTGGGCTTGTAAAGTGGCTGAGTAGAGCGGTTGGCCCATAAGACTGTAAGCTTATAGGTGTTTTCTTGCCTTTCTCTGTTCGTCAGTTGTGCTAGGATTTTAATATGGCAAATCACCTTGGTATTCCCTCAAAAAGCCCCCTGAATTCAGCAAAATCTCCAACTAACTCGCGAGCCGATAATAAGGCCCTTGATTTGTCATCTAGTAAAAATATCTCCCTCAACTACAAAACCGTTTTCTCAAAACTCTCAAGCCACGAGCAGGGCCTACTTTTCTCCTGGCTCTATCAAAAAGCCCCCAACACGCGTCGATATTACCAGCGTATTTGGACCGAATTTCTGTCCCTCTTTGAGGTCACTGTAAATTCCTTCCGCGAAATTCAAATAGGCCACCTAGTCCTGTTCCTCAAGTCAAAGGAGCATTTAAAACCAGCCTCCAGAAATCTGGCAAAAAACTCGCTCTCCTCTTTCTTAAGTTTTCTGACCAAAACCGGGTTTTTAGAGAAAAACCCCGGACTCAGTTTAGAATCAATAAAAGTGCCTGATCGGGTGGGGACAAAAATCCTATCTCACACTCAGGTTTTGCGGATGTATGAGTGCGAAAGATCCTTGCGCAATCGCGCAATCATTAAGCTCCTTTATTTTTCAGGAATCAGAGTAGGGGAGCTAGTGGGGTTAAAGTTAAGTGATGTGAGGATTAAGCCCAGTGGTGAATCCTTGCTGCAAATCCTAGGTAAGGGTGGGGTAGTGAGAAACGTCATAGTGCCAAAGGCGCTAATGGATGAAATATATAGTTATCATAAAGAAATAGGCCTAAAAAAAGACCCTAAAACACCTCTATTTTTATCAAAAAAAGCCCCTTATGGACGGCTATCGCCCGAGCAAGTGTTTCGCATGATTAAAAATGCAGCTAAAAAGGCAAAAGTCAGTCCGGTGCCCTCACCCCATTGGTTCAGACACACTTCAGCCACTCACGCGCTCGAAAACGGCGCGCCGATTCACGTGGTGCAAAAAACTCTTGGGCACAGGAGTGTTGCGACCACCGGAAGGTATTTAGAGGCCAACCCCAAGGAGTCGAATTCCAAGTGGCTTGAGTGGGACGATTGAGGAATTTCGTAGTCTCTGGTAAGGTAGGTCCTATGAATTTAAAAGATACGCTAACTACTGCGAATGAAGCTCTTAAAAGTGCTTCAATAGAACATGCTCTTATAGGTGGTTTTGCACTAGCGGCCCATGGGGTTGCTCGAGCGACTCTCGATATTGATCTCTTGGTCGACGGCAAGGAGAAGGACAAAGTTAAAAACCTGATGCTTGCAGCTGGGTTTACTGTAGTCCATGAAAGTGAAGAGGTGGAATTCCCCAGAAAAAGTGGATAGTTTCTCAGGCGGCATTTACATTTAGTGTTGACTCATACTCTAAAGGACTCTGATAGCCAAGTGATGAATGCAATCTCTTTTTGTTGTACCAGATTTCAATATACTCAAAAAACCAAGGTTCTCAGCTCCGCTTCTGTTTTGTAGTCATGACGGTAAAGCCACTCAGACTTGAATGACTTGAACCAACTCTCAACAATCGAATTATCGTAACAGTTTCCCTTGCGACTCATGCTCGGAATCACATTATTTTTGTTCAGCAAAGCCAAAAAATAATTTGCTCGCGTACTGAATTCCGCGGTCCGAGTGGAAGACGATGTTCGCCCTATTTCTGCAATTAGCCAACGCCATCCGCAGAGCATTTAAGACTCGGTGGTTTCCAAACTGTCAGTGACCGACCAACCCACAACTTTTCGGGTACAAACATCGAGAACTATGGCCAGATAGAAAAGCGAGATCCAAATCTTAGATAGGTTATATCTCCGGCCAAAACCTGATTAGACTCTTTAGGCAGATCATCCTCGATCCTGAAAACTCGTGGAGCAATTGGACCCTCGTGGTTCGAATTAGTCGTTCTCACTCGATG
>JADJVA010000013.1 GCA_016716765.1 Bdellovibrionales bacterium
TGACTCTCCAAAGAACTCAGAGCCGAGGTGGAAAGGGCCCTTTTCTCTGTACCGAGGGGATAAGAAGGAACAATGGGGAGGCTCTCTCCATTGATGGGTTCTTAAAAGAGATCAAAAGGATCTCCCGAGAAAATCTCTGCTCTACAGGTGGGCCAAAGGCGGCATCTATCAAAATGCTCCTGATGAGGTGGGCACCAAAAGGAAGATCCCTCTCACGCATTCTCTCTCAAGATGACTGTCGCCTTCGCTATTACAATTTTCTGATATTCACCAGGCCAGTGACGTTGGCTGGACAGGGCGGATTCTCCTCGTCATGGCTCAATTTAATCTTGAGATGATCAGGTTAAGGGACAAAAAACTTGTCTTCATCGCAGACGAGACACCTTTTTCATCAAGCGCTGCTTTTCCGTTTTTAAGTTTCTCAACGGCTAACGTGAGAAAATTTAGAGAACCTTCATTTCCATCAGCCAAAAATCAGCAAGATCTGATCATTCAAAATGATCAGGGCATTGTGAGAACAGTCCCAACCGACTTCTCTTTAGCGTTGAGTGAGACAGAGAGTTTCCAGGAGATTTCAGCTCTCAGGTGACAAGATGAAAGAGCTTGAAAATTTAACAAGAGAGAGCAGAAGAGGTTTTCAGAGGTGCTCTACCAGGACAAATTTGGCTCCAGTTTTTCGCATTATCCTAAGCCCCGAGGAGTATTGGAGCTTCTCAGCACAAGAGAGAGGACAATGAGATGATCGAGAGTCTTGTGGAAATCAGTTCCAAGGCTGACACGCCATGAGGCCATCAGAATTCTGAGTTTAGAAAGAAAGGTTCAAGATTCGCTTGAACTTTAATTCTTGTAAATCTACTCATACTACTACTACTGTCTTTTTCCTGGCTTTATTTCCCTCTAAGGCCTCAGCGCTTTTGACAAAATTGTCGATGCACTGAAAAATAGCCGAGGCCTCGGCTCTTGTCGATGCCACCCATGAACTTCTTCCTTTGCCGTTGATTCAAACCCTTCTGAAAAAACTCTCACAACTGGATCAATCCCTCATTGAGCTCTCAGCTTACCTCGAAAAATCGAGGGCAAGACTCAGACCGCCGTCTGGGCCAAGAACGAAATAGAAGCCTGATGAGGGCTCCAAAACTGTCGAATGACTTTAACTGACAGTATCAGGTCTTCCGGTGATGCTTGAAGAGTGAAGCGTCTGTTCTTAGCACTGGCCGAGTTTTCCAAAAGCGGCCTCGGCCTACGCTCAAGCAGAGACTGTCTTCGCTCCAGGATCAATTAAAAATCCAAGATCCTCACTCGCTTCTTCAGACCGAGATTCTCACCGAACTAAAGCTTCAGATAAGAAGATCTGAGATCGAGTCGAGAAGCTTTGACGAATTATTGACCCAGAGATTCATCAAACGACGGGAGTTCAGCCATGAGCTTTGAATTCACTCAAAATGAGCGGCAAGTGTTTCCGAGAAACCAAGAGCTATATCATCCTGATTTTTCCAGTGCTCTTCTTTTTGAGACTTTTATATCTCAACATGACGGCCTCGGCGAGACACATAAGAGATCTGCTCAAAGGAGCGGCCACTGGCCCCTTCTTCTCTCATATGAATATCTCCTTTCCTTAACTTTTGATTTCTCAAAAAAGGCTTTGGGGGCGACATGAGCGAGCACACCAAAGAGAATCCTGTCTTCAAAAAAGTCCCATTCCCACACCACAGTCTCTCCATGATCCAAGACTCTGGGTCTACTCAGCTCAATACTCTATTATTTGGCTCAAGGCCTGCTTCGTCATAGCCTGATATTTATGTCAGCCCTTACTGGAAATTGTTTTCTCTTCGGCACAGTTTTATCCATGCCGTCCCTCATCAAGATCTTCTTTTTTCTCATTCTCATCGGCTCTTCTTGGCCCCTGATGTTTTCTGTTTTTGACCGCGTAGGCGGAACTTTGATGCAAAGTGATCTGAAATCAGAGAGTCTCATCTTCTCCTGGGCCATTGATTTTCTCATTGAACTGTTTAAGATCATAGGACCTCTTTCCTTCTGTAAAATTCTTCTTCAATCTCCATTCCAGGCTCCGCCCTCTCTTCTCTCGTTCGGAGCAAGATCCGCTGGAAGAATAGCCGGGGCTTCGGTCACGCATCGGCCTTCTTGCCCCGCCCTCCTCAAGGTCAGTCTCTAAAACAAGCATTCTCCCCTCACCGCTCTCCTTTTCGATTGGGGCACGGGGTTCCAATGAATTAGCACCCTTTGGGTCGAGAGCCGTGGGATCAGATCCCTCGGATCAGGATTCAATAGACCCAAATCTAATGGATCAGGACCAATTGGTATTGAAGTCCAGTCAAAATGGACGGCACATGGATCAGCCGGCTTGCTCGATGGAATCATATGAACGTCTGTCAGAGGATGATTCTTCACTTACCCTACTACTCGAGATTCAGAGGCTCTGCGGATTTAGAAAGGCCCATCATAAGTCCGACAGCCTCTCACTCTCATCAAATATGACTTCCCACAAAAAGGCAAGCTTGGCGAAGCCCCAGATCATCGAGTGGAGATATGGATTTAATGTTTCGAAAGTCAGATCATGGCCTGGCACAACTTTCAGAATCAAAGAGAAATCAGTGGCGCAGCCTCTTATATCAAATCATTCTGATTTGACAGGTCCTAATAAAAGAAAAACTCCAACTCGCAGATGTCTTCTCCTGCCTCTCAGTCCAATCGAGATTCAGGAATCAGGCGCTCACGGATTCACATTTCGAAAAGAGAGCGAGAGAGACAATGAAAGAGAGGACCTCGGAACATGAAACTTGCCTTTGAAATCCTTAAAGTTCATCTGTTGAAATCATTTCTTTTTTTCTTAGCCTTTTTGTTGGGCCTCTTTGCCACTTTTCAAGCAATCAAAAATCAGGGAAAAACTCTTCTGATCGGCATTGACTCAAACGGTACGAGAATCATCACAAGCCAAGATGACCCCTGTTTAAGACCGAATTGATCTCGTTTTTTGAAACACCCAGTTTTTGGGCCTCCTCCCAGCCCAGGATCTCCTCTCAGTTCTTCGACCGCTCCAAAGTGGGCGCAATCTACATCAGACCCGGACTTTCAAGTCTCATTCAATTTCCCTGTGAGATTGACGAAGCCAAGGTGGGATTAAAATCAAGCCTCGATGTCCAGATTTCAAAAACCCTTAAGTCCGAGCTCGTCTTGTCGGCAAGAACAAACCTCGCTGATCCCACAAACCTCATCGTTCGCTGCTCTCATGGACTTTTTGTCTTTGACGTCATTGCCAATCAGAAAAACCACCAAGACGTGATCCGAATTCTCGGCGGAACCAAAGGACCTGTGTTTTTTGAAACGCCCTTAGATCAGATGGATAAAAATGGAGAGCGCCAAGACGGAAGTAAAATCAAAAATCAATTCCAGGCCAAAGACAAAGGCCCAACAGCTGCTGAAATCAAAAGATCTCCCTCTCTTTCTGAAATACTCAAGAAAACAGCCAAGCCCATGGGACAAGTCTCAATCCCATTAGGTGAAAATAATCAGACCCTTGTCCCCCCATCCAACACAAATTGGCAATCTCAATCAGCTCGCAAAACCCCAGCCCCGATCAAAGAAGGACAACATTAGATGAAGCCAAAAGCACTACTCTGCTTATTTCTATTTCTTGAAAGCTTTAAAACTTTTGCGTCAAATAAAACTCTCGATGGCAGTCCCCTCATCGTACTTGAGGATCCTTCTCAAAGTTCGGCTCCAAAAAGTGAAGATGGTTTTCAAGAAGAAAAGCAAAACGAAGACAGTTTAAGTCTTAAAATAAATCCAAAACAGAAACTATAGAAGCCGTTAAAAAAAAGTCCCCTCAGTTTCAAAGGGGGATTCTAAAGCTCGCCCCCCTTTTGAGTTCATCAAGCGGCTTGACCTCAAATCTTCCAACTCCATTACTTGGTGAGTCAGTTTTCAAAACAAACGGATACCGAGAGTTCTGCACTTCTTCCCACTGATTCTATCAAAGAGAAACTGAAGTCCATCCGGCCCGGAGATATTCTTCGAGCTCAAGTCGAGCACTCAGTGATCGCCTTTGCCGATGAAAAGGCACCCGTGGTTGCTCGGATCATTTCGGGAAGTCTTGCCTCATCAAGACTTGTCGGATTCTCGCGCCTTGAGTCCAACTCAAATCGAGTCTTCATTGATTTTGAACTGCTCTCTCCAAAATCCAAGACTTCTTCTTTTTCCTTTAAGGAACTGCTCTGACAGAGCTCGCACACCCGGCTTTGAGGGAATCTATCATTCAAAAGAGGCCAAGTATTTTGCTGGTGATTTCATCTCTACTTTATGGCCGCCTATTTTGACGCCCAGGTCCCAAAATACACGAACCCATTTGGAGGAACAATCGAGGACACCTCGATGAACTCCGCTACTAAAAAAAGCTCTCAGCCAAAGTGCCATGAGCTCGGCTGAGAGGTTTCGAGAAAAGCTTAAAAGTTTCCCTGAGTTCTCAGAACTCAAAGGTCCCTTTGAAATTCAAGTCCTCGTTCTTGCCCCTGCCATTGAAAACTAACAATCAACAAAAGGAGTCACAAATGCCCGTTATCAAACTCAACCCGGAAGCTGGAAATCGAATCAAGTTTTTCAAGGAACACGCCAAAGGCTTAGGCCTGAGAAGTTCTGATTGGACAAAAAATTATCTCCCAACTTCTCCTCCATGAAAAAGAGGACGCCTGGTGGAAGCTCATCAACCAATATGCCGAGGAATCTTTCTGATCGGAAAGGCCATTTCAGATCCCGAGGTCAGAGGAAAACTTCTGGGGTTGGTGAAGTCCTCGCCTCCCAGATCGAGGTTGATAGAAAACAAAGACCACCACATCGCTCCGGAAATTGTCTTAAGAAACACGGCGAGAGGTTATGAAAAATGAAGAGCCTCTTTTTTTTTTCTCCCTGGCCTGCGCGCCTGTACCGCGGGTGTACCGCGACACCATAGCTCAACGGTACAGGCAACGGTACACCTGAGGGGAGTTAAATTATTGAAATGAATGGTTTTGGGCTCTGGCTAAGTACTCAAGTCCATTTGTTGACCACCCACCCCCAACAAGTAGTTGAGGTCGGGTGGTCAACAAACCGCCAGAGCCCATTTCGGACGAAGATTTTGGAGTCAGATGGAGAGCACAAAAGAAAGAGATGTGAGTGGGTGCAACATGAGGGGAAGGGAAATGGCTGATCTAAAAAATAGGGAGAAAGTGTGATCGTGAATTTTATCAAAAAGGCAGTTGATAGAGAGGATGAAATCCAACCAATTCTTCTTCAAAAGATTTTCGAACTCTCTTTACGTTTTTTTGGTTACGGTTTAGGTTACGTTTTAAGGCTTCAAAAAATCACAGGTAAAATGTACCTCAGACGTCCCCTCAAATTCATATCCCATTGAAATGAAATGTATTCTTGGCTCGGGCTTTGGCTGTAGCCAATCTCAAGACCACCACCCCAACGAGTAATTGGGGTCGGGTGGTCTTGAGAACGCCTGAGCCATTCGGAAAGGTCCAAAGGATTGGAATAATAACAGGGGGCTGAGGTCAGAGAAATGAAGAGTATTTTGAAGCCAAGATAGGAAATGATGAAAGGGAGAAAGCATGAAGTCGCCAGAGAGATTTTTTAAAGATCCCATGTCGCTGACAAAAAGAGATCTTCATCTGCTTGAGTTCTTAAATGAAATGGGGCCCATGGGAGTTGAGCCTTTGGCCTTTGCCTTCTGGGGACAGGACTGCTGGGAGACGAAACTCAAAAATTCAAGAGCTCGCATCAATCGCCTCAGAACAAATGGACTCATCGAGGCCATTGTTTTTGGAAGAACATCTCTTCCATCGAACAACGCCCATCGGAGTTTCAGCTATTAAGTGGTACCGCCCGGAAGTCCGCCAGCTCAAACCAACAGCTCAATTTTCATTTAATGTAAACCACTCGGCCCTTGTCGCCTGGACCAGAGTGAAACTTGAACAACTCTCGATAGCCAGTTTTGGAGATCCGAAAGACGGCTCATCAGCGAAGACCTTCCGATTCAGAGAAAGACCTTGATGAGTAAAATGAAGGTCTTCATCCTGACGGCGTCTACTCAAACTCATCCGAAAAAACGTGATCTTTGAAATGGAGCACTATCCAAAATCTCCCTCTCAGAGAAAAATCCGAGTCTCGCAAATCAAGGGGCTATTGACCTACCTCCCCGCTCACTACCATCAACTTCACATCGTCTGCACATCCCAAATTGTTGCAGAGAGTTACAAGACAATGACTCAGGGACTTAAATCTGAGGTTCAGTGGATAGGAGAAATTTTTAATCAAAGGAGCTTCAGCATGTCCTCAAAAAATAGGATGAATGAAAACGATCAAAATGGAGTTCTCATTGTCTCAGGCAGTTTGGGAGGAGTTCTTCTTCTTTTAAAAGTAGCCAAACTCTTGCCCATGGTTCTCTTAGGCCTTTTTTTGGCCTGGTTTTAACTGGAGCCTGGGGACTTCAAAAATCCATACGGGTAAAGTGCTTCATCTTTTTTCCAACTTCATGGTCCCCTTATCACTCGTGATTTTTATCTTTGGATTTCCAACGCATGGTCACATCTACTGGGGGATCTTTGAGTATCAGTGGGGAATAGATCTCTTCCACTGGGGAGCCTCGTCTTATAACAACTGGATTGAGACAGGACCATTTTTCGGATGGATCAAAAAATTCCTCAAATTGAAGTCCTTCTCCACAGTTGATGTCCAGCTCTACTTGTTAAAGATTTTTCTCATAGGTCTTTTGTCTCAACTTGGATTTCTCTTCCTCAACATCTTTTGAGAGGGGCACTGTCGAAAAACCTCATGGCCCCTTTGGCCGATGGGTTCTATCAGTGCCTAAAGCCCCTCTCAATTCTGTTTTCTTGAGGTCCTTAAGGCTGGACACTCCTCAAAGGGAGAGTTTTTTGAAGGTAGGATTTTCAGGTCTATTTATCTTGTCAGGCGTTTTGAACAATTCTCAGACGTCGCTCCCATGATTCAGGCCGCAGCTCTCCCCTATTTCCTTTTCCCACTGTTAGGAGTCTCCATTCTCCACATGTCTCCCCTTTTTGGCGAAAGCCATTCTTAAGGCTTCAGAAGATCGGATTCCTCTTGAGGACGAAATTTTGATCGGTCACAAAATTGGAAACAAAAATGAGCCTGTCTATTTAACCAAGGCCAATCTCAATTATCATGTTCAGCTCATCGGCGGCAGTGGTGCTGGAAAAACCACCTTGATCCAGGTCATTCTCAAAAGTCTGATACCAAAAAAAATGGGCATCATCTTTGTCGATCTCAAAGCCGACTTTGATACGATTCAATGGATCAAAAATGAAGCCCAAAGATCTGATCGATTGAAAGATCTCGAATTCTTCTGTCTCACTCAGCATAAAATTTCAAAGCCCTACAATCCCATCAAACACGGCACACCTCAGGAAATTCTCTCTCAGATCATGAACTCACTCGATTGGTCTGAGGAATATTATAAGAAAACCGCCTCCCGAGCTCTCTCAGATCTTCTCTTAGCTCTTTGTCAAATCAGAGATCAGGGAGGTGTTCCATTCACTCTCTCAGATTTGGCTCACTATCTCTCTCATCCTGATGAACTTGAAACTTTGGCCGTCTCTGAATTTTTGGACAATGAAACAAAAGAAACTCTCAGAAATAGAGCTGAGTCCCTAAGAGAAAAAGACGGATCGCGGCAAATTTCAGGACTTCTCTCCGATCTTATCAATATATATAGATCCTCAGCCGGCCCCCTCATCGGAAAAGAATCTCTCTCCCCTTCAGCCATTGATCTGAAAGAGACCATCAAACAAGGCAAAATCACCTACTTTCTTCTCAACTCCATGGCCGACAAAGCGTCTTGCATCCAACTTGGAAAATTAGTTCTTCAAGATCTCATCAGATCCGTAGGTCAAATCTATGACGAGGTCCCTGAAAAGATCGACACCCCTGTCTATTAATCGTCGATGAGTTCGCAAGCTTTGCCACAGACAATTTCATCGATCTTCTCAATAGAGCCAGAGGAGCAAAACTTGGAATCATGGTGGCCCACCAATCCCGAGGGGATCTCATGAAAGTCTCCCCCACTTTTTGTGATCAATTAGAAAGAAACTGCAATACCAAACTGATTTTCGGAACCGACAGCCCCGATGACGCCGAGTACTTTGCCTCCATGGCCGGAACTCGAAGCATACAAAAATCAACGGTGCGTTATAAACAAGGACTACTTTGGGATCAAAATACAGGTGAAAAATCAGTCAGGGACACTGAGGAATTTGTCGTGCACCCAAATCAAATCCGACAACTCGGACAAGGACAGGTGTTGAAGATTTCGCGATTGCTAAGTGCCGAGGTTGTGATCACCAATGTTACCCCACCATCAGATAACGCTGCACGACCGAAGAATAGTCTAGGAAATTTTTTACTTCACAAACTTTTTTGTTCGCTTAAATTAGAGATGGTTTAAGTATTCAGATAATAAACGATACGAACTTCAACTGGAGCTTTTTATGACGCCTAAGATGACCGCTAAAGATGCCGCAGAATTTCTTGGGATATCTCTTCAAGGGATTAACAAAGCCTTGAAATCTAGAGATGTGACCTTCAAGAAATCAGCTAACAGAATATACTTCAGTCATGATGCAGCAAGAAAATTTTTTCAGCTGCCTGTAAAACAGAAGACCATTGCGTTTCAAGTTGTAAAAGGTGGAACCGGAAAAACTGCAATTGGGCTAAACGTGGCGATAAGAGCCTCTCTGTACGGTCTACGAGTGCTCTGCATTGACATTGACCAACAAGGAAACCTTACGAATCTTCTTGGAATTGACGGTGAAGAATACAAATGCATGTTTGATGCTCTTACCGATCCAAAAATTAGTTTTTCTGATCTGATCATTTCAGCTCTTCCAGGTATCGACCTTGTTCCGAGCAACTTGGATAATGCTCTCCTTGAAAATACATTGGTTATAAAAAAAATTAGACTCGATAAGGTATATGAGCAAAGAATCAAAGATGTTAAAGATCAATATGATCTAATAGTCCTTGATTGCCCTCCGGCACCAGGGCGCTAACAACGCGGCCGCTGCATTAGCTAGCGACTTGGTTGTGTGCGTGGTTGATCCTGATAGCAATGCTATAAAAGGATTGCTGTACTCGTACCAGGAAATAACCCGTCTGGCAGAGGATAACGAACGAACCATACCTGTAAAATTGTCCTCAATAAATTTGATAAAAGAACAAGTATTTCACACGACACGTTGGAAAAATTGATCAAGCATGAGGTTTTTGGTCCCATGCTTTACAAGTCATATGTCGGCACCAATCAGCAAATTCCAAATGCTAGCGCCAGCTTAACATCGATTTTTGACTCACTCAAAGACTCTAGCGCTAAGGTGGACATAGATCTACTCACCAGAGAGATTTTGGAATTAGACCAAGCATTGGTACGCCGTAACCAAGAGAGGGAGTCAAAACCAAATAGTGCCGGAGAGGCATCGGATATCATTTCTAACTCTTCAACCAATTAAACACACACCGAGGAATTTAAAATGCCAAGAATCGTTGAGGGTGAATCAAAATTAGGCCTGAAAAAGACGAACAAGGAGAGACGCAGAGCGTGGGCTTCAATTGACGATGCCCTAGATGAGGCTTGCGCCGGTATTGATCACAAAAAAATTGAGAACAAAAAAACACATGGTGAAGTTAATCTCAAACCGCAAAACAACATTGATTTTGACAAGAGTCATTTAAATGAACGAGATTTGGCTACATCAGGAGCAACGCAATCCCCTGCCGCTGCTATTGACGAAATCAACCTGGATGATTCTCGAAACGCCAGACCATTTCAACCCGGTTTTAACCCGGTTGAAACCGGGTTTAGATAACGCGGTTATACATGACTCGATTAGAGGTAAAAATCAGTCGTCTCATGATCAGAATCAGAGGCCACGTATTAGCCAGACTCAAATTCGAGAAAAAACGATTAACCCGGTTAAACCAGATCTAATTAACCCGGTTATCAATGTGGTAGCTTCTAACTCTGCAGAAAATGAAACCTCACCAAAAGGTGTCTATATTTCATCTGAAATCAATTTACCTGAAAAACCTACCTCCAAGTTACAAAATCCATCAAATAACCCGGTTAAACAACCCGGTTACAACCTGGTTGAAAAAAATGGTGTCGCCAAATTGAACGAGCTATTAAACCACCCGCCAGATCACCACATCAGAAAAACTCAGCAGAAAGAAACCAGAACCATAATGGCGAACGATAACCAGGTTACAACCGGGTTGCATAACCGGGTTACGAATAAACCAAAAATGTCATATACAGAATCTGACTCCAAAATGAATATTGAACCCGGTTACAACCCGGTTCAATACCAGGTCGAGATCACCAACCATTACCCGGTATCAAACCCGGTTACTCGAAACTACCCACAATTTCAAAACCAGACCGACTTTCTTCTTGAACGTAACCTGTGCTCCATCAACGGGCATTGTCTTACAATATTTGATTTTCTCGTGGAGACCCTCAGTAGGAATGGACTCAACCATGTTGAAACCAGCTATCCATTTTTAGAACAAATTCTACAAATACCCTTTGAATCCGTGAGGTCATCATTTAAACGACTCGTGCGACTCAATCTTCTTGTCAATATTCCTCTCGCAAAAGGCGGTCGAGGCGCAATGAGGAAAATTGAAATATCTAAAGAAGTTATGGCTGCCTATATGAAAGTAACAATACTCAGAAGAGAGGGAAGAACTTTATCTAACCCGGTTAATAACCGGGTTAGATTAGGGGACAACACCCGGTTCTTACCGGGTTCAACACCGGGTGAAAGCCCCTCTAGTAGTAGTAGTGATATTAATAATAAGAATACTACTAATACTATCGGCCCTGAATCCAAGCGACAGGACCTCCCCGGAGACTGGCTTCAGATCCAAACTCCAGAGAATGTGAAGGCCATCGGTTTTGGTCAAACTCAAATCAAACAACTCTTCCAACTGGGTACCTTATCCGCATCAGAGGTTCAGGAGTCGCTGGAGGCTTTTGCTTACGATTTAGATGTCGGAGGGATCAGCAGCCGTGGATCAAAGCTTGCCTTTCTGATGGGCATTCTCAGACGTTCTGGAGCCTACATTTCTGAAGGTCTGGTCAACGAGCTCAAGGTCCAGGTGGAAAACAACGAAAAGCGAAGGAGAGAGATGGCGGATCTCGAAAAGCGCCAAGCTCAGGACAAGCTCACAGCTAAAGCTCAGGAGATCGCCTCTCACATGACAGAGAGGGAGAAGCTTTCACTTGTTCCTGAAAACGGACTGGTCAAGATGGGCAGCGTTTCTCATGAGAGGCTCGTGATGGCCAAAATTGTTGAGGGACTCTCTAAATCTTAAAAAACTACCCCCGGATCGGGTAGGGGACAAAGGGATCCAGTTTTTATGGAGGGAGGCAAGGTGGGTCAGTTTTGCAGAAAGCGATACAATTCGGAATATTACCTTCGCAACAAAGAGCGAATCAGAGAATATCGGCTCAAGCGAAAGACTGAAATTCAACCCTCAATTGTTGAATCCCAACTCTCCTTGTTTGAAATTCAACGTGGTCCTCAAATCGGTCAACCTCGGAGTCAAACTTTCAAATTTGAGTTTCTTGGCCTCCTCTCCCAGATACTCCTTATTGCTGGAATCACTTACTTTTTACTCCGTGAAGCGGTTGAATTTTATCAGTCAAACAATTCAAACCTTGAGCAATCCATTCTCGCAGCCCTTTTAGTTGAAGGACTCTTGATCGTATTTGCCTTTCTCAAACCCTCAAACTTGTTGAGTCAAATTCTGGTCAAAACAGTGCTGGCACTTCTCTTTCTCTACTCGTCCTGGTCCTTTTCTTCCAATGTGATCGGGAAGGGGATGGGCAATATTGCCCAAGGCGAAGTCTTGAGAGAGACGATATCCGGTCTCAAAGCCACGATGATGAAGAACGATCTGGCAATTGAAGTATTCATGCAAAAAGGCTGGCTTTCAGCGGCCCGCAAGTTGACCAATGAGAACAACGAGCACAGAAAGCGTCTTCTGGAGCTTCAGACACATGAGATGAATCAAAGTTTAAGGCCTGAAGGAGCTCAAAAGAGCAACACCATTTCCTTGGTTGCATTGAGATTTCTGTTTCAAATCTCCAATATCATTTTAGTCCATCAATTGAGTTCGGGTTTTCAAAGGCAATTTCGTTCTCGTCGCAGGACCATGGTCTGGCGACGAGAGATGGATTTTGCGGCCGCATGAGAAGATATTTTCTGATGTGGTTTCCAGGTGTCCGAATTAACCACCAGTCTTTTTAAAGACCTTCCTTTCAACCGATTTGAGCCTCTTTTCGATATCATGTAACTTGGCTGCGCCATGATCTCCCTCAACGTGATGGATCAACACCTGTCGAGTGTATGGTTGATAGCCAAGGCCTTCCTTTTGAGCCAGGGACTTTAGTTTCTCTACGACCAGCTGTGGTAGACGAATCGAGATCATCTGCAGCCCCATGGCCTCATCAATGGCCATTTCTTCTTCATCGCTAGCCTTAGTTGAAATCAAACCTCGTTTGCTTGACTCCCATTCTTCGGCTTCTTTTAAAAGGTCACTTTCCTTACTTTTGCTTTTTGAGCTGGATTTTTTCATATAATTTTACCTCAACATCACTGGGATTATATGCCGTGATGATCACAGGTTTTTTCTCATCACGATCTATAAAAAACACGACCTTCAATTCTCGACCCCTGTTGGTGGTCGAGACAAACCAAAATCTATCAGTACTTCCCTGATTTTTTGGCCTCATCTCTTTTGCAAACGACCCGGAGCGATTCAGGTGTTAGGCGACAATCAATTTTGGCCACTTTTTTTGTTCGGCGCAAATTAAATTTGGCCAGTTGGTGACGCAGATGTATCTACATCTTGTTTGGCTGTCAAACTTGTTTCCAGGTTTTTATTTTTTTCAAGAGATGCTTGGTTCTGCTTTGCGAAGGGACCCCCGATCACGATGATCGGGGTAACAGGTGTCTGAGGGATAGAGTCCCTCAGGTCAGGATGACGTTTTGATGGAGGGCTGTACTTTCTTATCCGCCAGAGTTGCTTTTATTTTTGTTCTTTTTTTTGCCTCTTCCGCTCTCCAACTCGGGCCCTTGATGTTGAAGGTTTCGCATTTATGAATGATTCGATCGATGGCAGCTGCTGTGTTTAATGGATTAATAAACACCCTGTCCCATTCGGAGAATGTGAGATTGGTGGTAATCAAAACGCTTTTTCGCTCTGCTCTTAGCGATAAAATTTGGAAGAACAGATCCGCTCCATCTTGGGTTTGGGCAATGTATCCAAGCTCATCGCAAACCAGCAGGTCGTACCGGTCGAGGCGTTTGAATAGGTGTTGCAGCATGAGATTTTTTTTTGCTTCCAGCATTTGTTCAATCAGGCCGTGAGTCGAGACAAACAGGCAGCGCACATTCTTTTTTACTAGCTCCTTGATGAGCGCGATCCCTAGATGCGTTTTCCCGACCCCAAAGCTGCCATAAAATACAATGTTGGATCCGTCTCGAACAAAATCGCCTTTTGCGAGACGTTTAAATTCTCCTTCGGTGATACCTTCTCTTTGGGTAAAATCGAAGTGTTCGATCCGCTTCTCCAGAGGAAGTTTGGCCTCTTTACTTAACCGCTTAATTCTTAATTCGTATTTGCTGTTCAGCTCCTCATCGACAAGGCCCGCCAGATATTGCTCATAGGTCAATCTGCCCTTTTCCGCAGCCCGCGAGGCTTCGTTATAGCCTTCGGCCATGGTTGGCAAATTCAGCTGTTTTAGGCCATTGCTGAGTTCTTCATTTGTCATCCGGTTACTCCTTGTTGGTTGGGAATGAGTTGATCATAATCTTTTAAATTTGGACTTATCGGGGTTTGGCCAAACCGTGTGCTGAGATCGATTACCAATGCCTCGGGTCTGCGCTCAACAAGAAGCAGGTCTTTGACTTCCATGAAGATGTTCATCACGCCCACAGGCTGGCCAAGAACAATTTCTAGCGCACATTGGATCTCGCTTAACGGCGTGTGATGGATGAGATTCATTATACGTAAAAACTCGCGTTCGGATGCCCCAGGATGGTTCTCTTGGCTTTTGAGCCGACGATAAAGATCCCTGAATATTTTCTCTGGGAATAAAATTTCACGGTGTTTCCATCGGATCATCGCTTGTGGCTTGTGGCTTGCGGAGAAGGCTTTTTAAAATATGCTCAAGCTTTATGCTATGCTCACCCTCAGACATTCGAGGATGGACAACGATGACATCACTGCCCTTGCGCGTGATTCGTGTCTCAAAAGCACCAGCCACGACTCGGCACTCTAATCCGATCCATGCATCCGCAACTGAGTAAGTGGTCTTGGCGACGCGAACCGTGCCATGCGGAGACGCACGAGTCTCTTCCACGCGGCAAAGCACATCCTCGTCTCGCGGCAACAGCGATCTCAACTGACCACACTCTGTTTTTCAGCAGTTCAGTGCCGGCTTCGCTTTGCTCCTGTTCACCGAAGGCCTCGAGCTCGACGTTGAGGTGGGAAAAATCCCGGAACCTGATCCCATGAACATTTACGTGATTCCTAAATCTCCTCGACCAGGTTTGAATGTCGCGCTCAACATCACCTTTTTCATTGCCTCGGCCTGGAGAGCAGGGAAGAACTCCAAAATCGTAATATTTGATCGCCCTATTAAACGCATCCGTGTAGTCGCGGCCTCCGTCTTTTTTCACCCGCTTCACGCATGGACTTAAGTTGTCGATTCGAATATTTTTTGTTTGACCACCAATTTTTTCAAAAAATGAATGGACGCCATCCATGAAACATTCATAGGTCTTGTGTGGGAAGCCCTTGATGACGCAAGCGTTAGAAAACGGCAAAGTACCAAAATGTAAGTGCGCAATCACCGGGCCCGATAAAAATGGCAGTTCGATTGATTCTTTAAAATCAAACTGTGCCTGCTCGCCAGGGGTATACTCTTGCTCAAAAAAGCGCTCTTTTGGCTTTCCTCGCACCACGATTTCATTCGCCTTTGAATCGTGCGTTCGCTACCCAAATAGCCTAGCGGACGAATCAGCGCATAGATCTCGCCGGCCGAAAGTTCCGGGGCGATAACGAGCTTCCCCCGAACAAAACCCTCAAACTCGGCAAAGAAATCCTGCCTTGAGGGAGTGGATCTTGGTCGATAGCATGGGGGAGCTGTCGATTTGAGGTACTTGCGCACAGTCTTTCGATCAAGATCAAGCTCCCGCGCAATCTTGGACTTGCTCTCGCCAAGGTGATCAAGAGCTCTTATTTTATGAAAAATATCCATTGTTATCACCGGCTAAAGCCTCCTCAGTCCCGTCGTGGGACACGAGGAGTGATAATGCAGCCTCGGCTCCAACGCCAAGGTGGGGAATTTTAATTGGCGCGCGACCGACCTCGCAATTTTCCCAATGCCTCCAGCACGTTACCAAGATTGCCAGAGTCCAATGCCTCCAGAAGCTCCCAAACCTTGGCATTGCCCGAGCCGCTCCAGACATCCAAAGCAACGCGAATCCATTGCTTCTCGCCGCTCGAAAAACACGCCGCATGCCTGCGCATTTCCATCGCTTGAAAACGAATTCGCGGACGCCTATCTTCGAAATAAAATTCCAACAGCTTGGGATGATTACGGAAAATCACCGCAATCACTTCGTGAGTAAATCGATCGGGATCTGTAGCCGATTGCCAGCCATCCATAAAGGCCTCCTTTGGCCCCGCCTCGGCGGGGAAAAGTGGCCAAATTTAATTTGTGCCGGTGGCCCTTTTTAATTGGCGGCTAACATCAAGGCCGCGATGGCTAAAAACGACTTGGCGATTGAGGTATTCATTAAAAAAGCTTGGCTCTCAGCGGCCAGAAAACTCACAACCGAAAATAATGATCTCAGAAGACGCCTTTTAGAGCTTCAGTCCCAGGAGATGAATCAAAGCTTTCGGCCTGATGGAGCTCAAATTAGCAACACTTTCTCCCTCGTTGTCCTGAGATTTTTATTTCAAATTTCAAACATCGTCTTGGTTCATCAATTGAGTTCAGGATTTCAGAAGAAATTTCGCTCTCGGCGCAGGACTCAAGTCTGGCGAGGCGAGATGAATTTCGCGGCGGCATGAACAGAGAGCCACTAATCGGCTGAAAAGGTCCATTTGGAAACTGGCGCCTGCAAGTAGGTCGCTACAAAAGTCAAAACCCAACCAACAAGTGAGCCCAAAAAGCCTGTTTGAACTTCATTATCCACATCTTCTCCAGAATTTCCTCATGTCTGATCACTTATGCCAGTGAGGTACTCGACAGATACTTTAAAGCGGTCAGCGATGCTCTTGAGTGTCGCAAGCTGCGGCTTATTCTCTCCAGATCTGAATTTCCTCGCCTGTTCGCCAGATACGCCAAGAAACTCTCCTAATTGGTCATTAGTCAAAAGGCTGCGTTCAGCTGCCAGTCTCGTTATCCGTTGACCGAAAATTCGTTTCGTTCGATTGCGCACATCTTCTTTGATTGAACTTTCAATCTGTTCACGCTGGTCGGTCAAGTCTTGCTCAGAAGCGAGCAAAGGTTGTTGGCCTTTTTTTTCAAAGAAGCGATTAATGTGAAAAAGGAATGTTTCATCATCACGCTCATGGGTCCACATTTCAAATTTCTCAAAAAGAAGTTTATCGCTGAAAACAAGATCCGCAGCCGCTTGGACCTTTTGAGCTTGCTCGCCTTTCAATACTTGATCGAAATGCTCCAGTACCAGTTTGATGGTTCCAGCCAAAGATTGAATTTGATTTGCGTGAATCGCAAGTGTGCCCATGTCTCTCTCCTCTCTAATAAATCTTCCAAGACCTTAACAGCCCACGTTGGTAAGAGTCCCATTGATCCAAGCCCACTTTCGCTATGTGGCGATACCACTCCGTTGTTCCATTCGAGCTTCCTTTTGAAAGCTCCTGTTTTGTCCTGCAAGTCAACGCCACGATTTTGTTCGTGCCGCCAATTTTTACAGCCCCAAAACAAATTCGCAGACGACAAGTGGG
The DNA here is from genome assembly GCA_016716765.1 of Bdellovibrionales bacterium. Classification (NCBI taxonomy): domain Bacteria; kingdom Pseudomonadati; phylum Bdellovibrionota; class Bdellovibrionia; order Bdellovibrionales; species Bdellovibrionales bacterium. The sequence continues at coordinate 17,077 of JADJVA010000013.1, forward strand.
CCAGTTGTGCTTGGTGTAGAAAAGCCCATGCTTATTTCCTAGCCAAGGCGTTGGTGTTTTCAAGATCGCTGGCCACTTTTGTTGAAGCTCCTGGGTTTTCCGATAAACCTCAACCGCTTCAGCATCGGAGAACAAGTTGCCTTTCCGCTCATGGAACTCTTTGTAGTAAAACTCCGTTAGCCACACCTCAGCCGCCACTTACTCTCCTTTGATCGACAATACTCAATAAAACCTTAAAAAGCAACTAAAAACAACAAAAAACAACTAAATATTGCCTTATTTTGAGTCATTAATAGTCTTTGGCGCTTCGAGAGGATCTGACTGTACAAGCTAGTCAGCGGGCAGACTCTACTGACTCTTTGATAATTTTTCGTGATCCGTTCGCCAGATGGTGACCCCAATATTGAGCATGAAGACTTTTAGCTTTCCCAGCGCTTTCATTGCGAGGTCGCACCTTGAATGTGGCACATTCCGCAGTATGACTGAATGGGCTCTCAAATTCGAGTGCCGAGGAGGCATTTAGAAAAGGCTGTAAACTCAAGAAAAATCAAATAGTTAAATCTCCCTCTTAACCCGAGAGTGAGAGTTTCTCTCGTCAAATTGTAACAATCGTAACGGGCGGGGAGGGTATTCAGAGCCTCGGATTCTGCGCCTGATCATGTATGATTATTGCAGTTTTCTTACATAAATGAAAACAATTGACAAAGATAATGCAAAGCGTTATATAGACCGTCCCAGGTTTGGGGGCGAGCTTATTTGGGGCCTTGGAAGTCGATAAGGATCGTCGAATCGAAGTGAGAGAAAAAGTGAGATCTAAAATTGCTTTCATAAAATCGGAAACAATTCGTTAGTGAAACAAAGGGGATAAATATGCATTGGTATCTTAAAGCATTTTCCGACTATGCGAACTTCGCCGGCCGTTCCAGTCGTATGGAATTCTGGATGTTTTCTATTTTGAATCCTATTTTTTGTATAGCAATCGCAATGGTTTGTGTATTTCTAGGGCTCTCTACGAAAATTGCCACCATTTATCTAATGGTATCATTAATTCCTAGTTTTGCGGTTTCTGTGCGAAGAATGCACGACACTAATCGTAGTGGTTGGTACTTGCTGATTCCATTCTACACTATTGTCCTCTTTTGTCTTCCTGGGGATACGACAGAGAATGCCTATGGCCCGAACCCCAAGGGAATAACCTCCCGATAATGTGAGTGAAGTTCACCCACATTTAGTGGTTGTTAGGCGACAATCAATTTTGGCCACTTTTTTTGTTCGGCGCAAATTAAATTTGGCCACTTTTCCCCGCCGAGGCGGGGCCAAATTTAATTTGTGCCGGTGGCCCTTTTTAATTGGCGGCTAACAGTGGTTCGGTCCAAACCAAATATGTGAGATTTTGATCCCACACAACCGGTCCATACATATCACACTGGACGGCGAATCCTTGGCACGATAGGTAGTGTGCCAAATTTAGGATATCGCCTACGGAATTCCATGAGCATTGGCCTGCAATATACCGCAAAAAATTCACTTGCTTTATCATGCGGTATATTGCATACTGATCTGGCGTGGAGTTCATCCTAGAAAAGACATCAGAGTTTAATGAGTGGTTCATTGATCAGACTGATAAGATCAAAGGTCTTGTCAGGGCGCGATTCAGTCGGATCGAGGTCGCCGGTCATTTCGGCGTGGTGAATTCCGTAGGCGACGGTGTTTTTGAATTGAAATGGAAAATTGGTCTGAGGGTTTATTTCGCCTACCTGGACCGGAAACGAATTGTAGTTCTACTTGGAGGAACGAAACATGGCCAAAAAGCAGACATCAAAAAAGCGAAAAGCCTCCTCGGTTGATAAGCCTGAGTTTGTGACGCTCAAATCCAGCGTTAAGGCTCATGCCTGGCATCCGACCGATGAACTTTTAGATGAGCGGAAACTAGGTCAAGCCCTGTTCTCTGCTTTGAAGGATGAGGACATCGACTCCTTCAAAGAGATCTTAATGGCTCACCTGGAAGCCAAGGTAAAGACCAGAGAGGCCAAGGCTCACGGTTTATCCGAGCGCACGATGTATGAAGCTCTGTCGGATAAAGGCAATCCAAGTCTGAAGACGATTGCAAAGATCGTTAGAATGGCTTGTGCATCTTAGTCGGCGTTGATTTAAAAATCCTGACCAGATCAGTCGGGATTTATTTTTGGCCAGAAATTTTTTTTAAGCCTTGTTCACCATGCTTCATGGTCTCTCTGTCCACAACATTTTAAAATATCTCTACACATGCGTATTCGGTATTTTAATTCGATTTCATCCAGTGATGGCTCCAATTTCTTTCCAAACGGTTTTCCGTCCCCGGTAGGGGTCTGACATCTCCTTTTCTAGAATACCGGTCTTAAACATCAAAAGTACGAGTTCTCCCGAGGTTCGTGAAGGATATAAAATTGTCGTCATCAGATGTGGCCACAGGTGAGAGACTACCTCACCGATCGTAAAAGAGAGATCTGTATTTGCTCGCAGCGTTCTATTTGTTCGTTGATTAAAAACTGGTCATAGGAAAAACGATGCTAGTGCCTCGTCAAATAAGTTTTTCCCTATCTTGATCTAGGAATTTTTGCCATCATCCATGGTCGAGAAAAAGGGGGGTGGCTTCGAGATGGAATCTATAAAACTTCAGCTTCATTGGAAGAAGGTCGTGGACGTGAAGACTCAACAGTGTGTTTCAGGACTTTGGTCGATGACGATTGCCGTCAGCTCAAATTAAAATTCCGAATACGCATGTTGAGACATCCATCAAAAAGGGGTATTAAAGAAGCCTTGCAAATTCGAAAGCTAGCAAAGTAAAAAGGACGGTAGAATTTCCTATGAAGAAGGTTATAAAAATTGTTGGAGCGTTGTTTTTAGTTTTGTTAATTGTACCGGTATTTTTACCGTCTCATTTTTCGATATCTCGGACTATCGAGATCAATGCTTCCATCAGCACAGTATTTACGAGACTGACCGACTTAAATGAATATGTAAAGTGGAACCCATTCCCGGAGGGAGACCCTACCAATCAAGCAAATGTAACTGGCAACGGTGTACACTCATACCTGGTTTGGAAAGGTGATAAGACTGGCGAGGGCAAGATGACTATTTCAAATATCGAACTAGAGAAGAAGATTGCAATAAAGATGGAGTTTTATAAGCCCATAAATGGTGAAGGAATGGTTCATTGGATCACGAATCCAAAATCTGATTCTAAAACTGAAATGGTTTGGACGTTTGATCAAGACCTACCGTATTTTTATCGTTACTTTGGTTTATTCATGGATTCAATGATGGGAAAGCACTTTGAAAAGGGACTGATGAATTTCAAGGGGTTGGTGGAGGCTGCAAAATGACAATGGAAATAAATCCAAAATTGGATTTGGTATTTGAGCGAACAACTACAATTCCAATTGAGAAACTCTGGAAGGGTTGGATTCACCCAGAAACTTTAATGAAATGGTTTTGCCCAAAGCCTTGGAAAGTCACGGATTGCCGAATTGAGCTTCGTGCAGGTGGCGAGTTCTTCACTTTGATGGAAGGGCCTGGCGGTGAGAAAATGAACAATCAAGGTTGTTACCTTGAAGTCGTTGAAAATAAAAAGCTGGTTTGGACCGGAATGATGACAAAAGGATTTCGTCCAGCTCCCGCAAATCCAATGGGATTTCATTTTGTCGGGACAATTCTTTTCAATAAAACCGACAAAGGCACCTCATACAAAGCCATCGTTGCGCACGCTGATGAGGAGAGTCGCAAGAAACATGAGGCTATGGGTTTTCAAGAAGGATGGGGAAAGGCTTTCGATCAACTTGTTGAAGCAATGGGAGGCAAATAAAATGAGTCAATATGTAGATGGCTACGTAATACCAATCAAAAAAAAGAACGTGAAAGCATATATGAAAATGGCCACCATGGGATGCAAGCTTTGGATGGAGCACGGAGCCCTTGATTACTACGAATGCATTGGGGACGACTTAAAAGTAAAGTGGGGACTGACATTTCCAAAGATGTGCAAACTTAAAAGAGATGAAACCATTATTTTCGCCTTCGTTGTCTTTAAGTCAAAAAAACACAGAACTACTGTGAACGCTAAAGTTCATAAAGACCCTCGAATGAATATGGAGGGAGTTAAAATGCCATTTGATATGAAGCGATTTGCAATGGGCGGATTTATGGCTCTTGTTTATGCCAAGTAGATCTCATGTTGAGACTCGAAAGTTTCGCAAGAGAAACTTTTTGAAGGAGGACCACATTGAAAGCATCTGAGATATTTCTACACTACGCTGCGCCACTTTATAACGAAATACCAAAGGATGTTCCGGCGGCAGAATTGCAGCGACTACTCATGGTGCCTGAAACAGTTTGGAACGCGATTAACACCGATAAAAACTCCAGTAGAAAACCAGGCCGACCTCCCAAGATACTTCAAGATCAAGCCAAAAATGTGCCTGTGCAAATGAGAGCGGAATTTGAGTCCAACATTAAACTGTGGACCGATCGGAAAGACAAGTTATTTAGTCAATATCAGTGGCCCATGATTCTTGAAGTTTATGAGAACGTTAAAGGAGAAGTTATCATAAGGGTCAAAGTTGTCGAACCCAGCGACCCTAAGAAGATGGTTGGTATGCCGGCTGAGTGGATCAGAGAAAAATCATCGGCTGAAGTTGTTCAGATAAAGTGAATACTCATGAATCGACTGAAGGCAGGCTGATTTAATGAGAATGGAATTGGCAGACCAGTTTTAGTTTTATTCAGAAGTGATCGCCTGTCGATTGATTGCCTCGATAAACATATTAATGAGGCGGAGATCATAAAGGAAACCTTTCTTGGTCAATCCACTCAAGACGATCACACAGATCTTTGATGTTCTGTAAGCCAAACTCGATCAATTCTTTTCTGAGCTTGATAAATGACTGGTGAGGTCGTTGGACGACGCCATTTGGAAGCGATCTTAACTGTCAGCGAATGGATACGCTATAGACGTGCCGTATCGACGGCACGTCTATACGTCGCTATTTATTTTCAGACGCAATAAATCGCCCCTGTAGTGACATTTCGCAGTTGAACTTCCACCCGAAGACCATTTTCAGATTTCTAATAAATCCCTTCAAAAGTTTAGTCGAACTTCCGATGAAAAGCAGTCCCAAAATGAATCATCGGAGATCATCATGAGTGATAAGCCCATTACTGAAGTCGAGGAGTTTGATCATCTGGGTCTAGTGGCAGCACTATTTAAAGACTATGGACTGACTGACAAAATCGATAAGCTGTTGCCAAAGCTAAGTAACAACCAAAAAATCAATCACTCCCAAGCAATTCAGTGCATGATCTACCAAGGGCTTGGATTTTCTGACCGACGCCTTTACTCAGCCAAACGGTTTTTTGCAGCAAAGCCAATTGAGACGCTCCTAGGGCGAGGAGTCGATCTAGACATGCTAAATGATGATGTGCTGGGCAGGTCTCTTGATGCGATCCATGCCTATGGACCCTCGAAATTCTTTTCAGATTTAGCATTTTCTACTCTATTGAAAAATGAATTGGTCTCAAAATTCGTCCACATGGATTCGACAAGCCACTCATTTTTCGGGAGGAAATACAGTAAGGATTCTGGGATTGAGGTTAGGTACGGACATTCAAAAGGCCGAAAAGACCTCACTCAATTAGTTCAGTTATTAATAACTACCGATCAAGGGATTCCATTCTGGTCAAAAACCTATTCGGGCAATGCAAATGATCGTGAGATATTTCAGCAGTCAGTCCAGTCGGTTAATGAATATTTTAAGACGTGCGGATTTGCTGACGAAGTTTGCGTGGTATCTGATTCAGCACTTTACTCAAAGAAGTTCCTACTTAACAGAGACATCACTGGCAGCTGGATGGCTCGAGTACCTGAGTCGATCAAGAGGGCAAAACAACTAGTTGAATCTGATCACAAAAAGACCCCTTGGATTAAGATCAACCAAGACTACAAATACCGAGAGGAATCGGTGTCCTACGGCGGGAAACGTCAGAGATGGATTATAGTTAATAATCGAGAGGCCAGGTATAAGGAGTTGAGCACACTCCAACGAAATTTGGACAAGGAAGAGCGACTCCTTGAGAGAAAAACCAAAAGCCTTATGAATACGGTTTTTCAAAGCCGCGAGACCTTGAATAGTGAGTTCAAAAGAATCGTTAAGCAGCATCCTCTGTTTCAGCTGAGAAAGACAATCATTGGCCATTACAAAAAACGTCGAGGTAAAAAGCGCCCGAATCAGTCCGGATATAAGGTCATCATCGGGTTTTCAAGGCATGAAAAGCTGATTAAGCGATTCGAGAATAAGAAGGGTAAATTTATCATAGGAACCAATTTCTTGGATCCAAAATTAACTCCTGAGAGAATTATTGAAGTCTACTGTGGGCGAAACCAGAACATTGAAGGTTGCTTTAAATTTATCAAGGATTCAAGCTTTAGGCTCAACGAAGTTTTCCTAAAACGTGTCGATCGAATCGAGTCCTTAATGGCGATCATGGCTCTATCGTTATTTGTAAATAACCTGGGGCAATTGAAGCTGAGACAAGCCTTGAAGGCCAAGCAGCTCAGTTTGCCAAGTCAAAATGGAAAGAGGACTCAAAGGCCAACTTTAAAATGGGTCTTTCAAACGATGAGAAATGTCATCAAGGTGCGAGTAAATATCTTTGGGCGCGTCTATGAAGAGTTTAAAGGGCTCGATGCCTCTCAGCGAATTATCATCGAGTGCTTCGGCCCGAGCGCCAAAATGATCTACGGCAGCAGCCCGTAGCTCTTTGAAATCGAAGCTAGATTCAAATGACCTCAGATCCCATTTCTTTGGGAAGGTGTCCCGTCTCACGTAACGGGACCGGTATGACGCAGACAAATCTCACACAAGTGGACCGGTTATGTGGGGTCAAAATCTCACATACTTGGACCGGTCAAATGCTTAAAAATTAGGCATAGAAACATCCACCTGAACTTCATGCAAGAATGACCCCTAAAAGGGAGGAAGCATGAAGCGAAAAAAGAACTCGATTTTAGGGAGAATCACGGTGGAAGGAAATTGCCGAATTATCCGGAGGCCCTTTTTCCGATCATAGATCTCCGCAAGTCGAAACCAGCAGAAGCCGACGCTCTGCTCGATCCGCACAAGAATTGGATCTTGGAGCGACTCCATCTAGGTTGGTCACCACAGACAATCTTCGAAGAGATTCCGGTGTCGATTCCACGTGCAAGTTTTTACCGCTATCTTGAGAGGCAGCATTTTCAGTCCGACCGTCTGCTTCGGGGCTCATCACCTGAAATCATTCACTCCCCCGGGGAATGCTTGCAGGTGGACTGGGCGAAGGCTCTCGATGTGATAGATCAGGACGGTCGCAAACGTACCATATGGGCCTTTATCGGGATTTTGGGTCACAGTCGGTACACGATGGTTCGAGTGATGGACAAGTGCGATTTTGTGACAACGGTGAAAGCGATCCAATCAATGCTCTTTGAGGTTGGTGGGGTTCCAAGGAAAATCACCTCTGACAATCCAAAGGTATTCGTGAATCGTGCCTCGGAGCACGAGCCGATTTTGAATGCCGGTTACGAGAGATTTGCATCGCATACCGGTTTTACGATAGAGGCCCTCCCTCCGGCGGATCCACAGAAGAAGGGCAAGGTTGAACGTACGGTGCAATTGGTTCGGCGGCTTTTTGAGTCCTTTGATTTGAAGGAATTTTCAATCGAGAAAGCCCAAAGCCATATTGATTTGAAAATGAAGATTGCCAACTGTCGCAAGCACGGCACTCATGGCGAGAAGCCTGTGGAGGTTTTTGAGAATCAGGAACAAAAGACATTGCGTGACTTGCCCCAGGTTCCTTATGAGATCGAGACCATTTTGAATGGATTTGTTCGCCGTGATGGATATGTGAGGTTTTGAATAAATACTATCGAGTTGACTTGAGGTTGTCGGGCCAGAGTGTGACTTTGATTGGTAACGCAGAAAAGCTTTCGATTTACTGCGCTGGGAGGCTACTGGAAGTCTATGATGTAATCAAAGACAAGTTCCAGCGCCAGGCGTGCAAGGATCACTACAAATCCTCGAACGAAACGAATTTGCAGAATCACGCCCATTACATCAAGCAGGCAGAGGCTATCGGCGGCAATGTCGCTCGAATGATCCAGATCATTTTATCGAGGGGGGAAGGTTTTGTAGACACTCGGGTGGTCTGGGGAATCCTGACGTTGAACAAGAAATACCAGAATGCCTTGATCGACAAGGCCTGTGCGTCTGCAATTGAAATCAGTTCGATCAGTTTTGCACGGTCCACTCGTTTTTGACGATGATACCAAAAGTCAAAATGGAGACTGAAAATTTTAATACAACGGGCGGCAAGTTCACAAGGCCGATGAGTGAGTATAGGGCTCACTTACGGGTCGTGAAATGATGTGGCCAAAACCAAGAGGGAGCGTGGAGTGAGCATAGAAACAATCCGTCAGCAACTGACGATGCTAAGGCTACCGTCGGCAGCTGAGAATTTAGAGTCGGTTTTGGCAGCCAGAAAAATCAAGTCCGATTTTTCCTGGCTGACGACATTGTTTGAGCATGAGCTGAATACGCGCAAGGAAAACGCGATTGAACGTAGGATTAAAAAGGCGACATTCCCAGAGAGGAGAACATTGGAGCAGTTCAATTGGAGTTTTAACAAGAGGATCAATCGCGAGAAGATCGAAGAGCTTTCGAGTTGCAAGTTCGTAGAGGACAATGAAATTGCATTGTTGCTTGGAAGTCCAGGAACTGGCAAAACCCACTGCGCAATTGCATTAGGCATGAAAGCCGCAGTACTGGGCCACAGTGTGTTTTGTTCGAGCGTAAAAAGACTCAGTGCCAAGATCCGGATGGCCCGGGAGCGGAACACTTTGGATAAATTGTTCAAACAAATTTTGACGTCCAAACTTTGGATCCTTGACGACTGGGGCGTAGTGACGATGCCACGGGATGTGAGTGAAGAGATATTTGATCTCTTTGATCGACGCAAATACAACTCGGCGATGATCTTGACCAGCAACCGAGATGTCGAAGAATGGCCACAAGTCTTTAGTGATCCGATCCTGGCCAATGGGCGGTTGGCCCTTAAAACTGTAGGCCTTGCATCTTGAGTCATGGTGCGTAATAACCCCGGCAGAGTCCGGTAAAGGAGCACCAAATGAAGAAGAGATTTAGCGAGGAACAAATAATTTCTGCAGTAAAAAAACTGGAGACGGGATCGCCAGCAAAAGAGGGTGTCGCGCGAGATGGGCGTGACGATTCAGACTCTCTACCATTGGAAGAAGCGTTTTGGTGGTATGGACGTGACCGACGCCAGACGGCTGAAAGACCTGGAGATGGAGAATACGCGCCTAAAAAGGATCGTGGCGGACCAGGCTCTCGACATCGTCATGTTGAAGGATGTGAACTCAAAAAAGTGGTGAGGTCCAGCGACAAGAGAACGGAGGCCTCATACCTTGTTGAAAAATACGAGGTCTCCAAGGCTCGAACCAGCTGTCTGCTGGGCCTTCCCATCACCACCTTGTATTATAATCCAAAAGAGAATGGAGACCAGCCTCTGGCGTCGCGATTGTCGGAGCTAGCGACAGAGCATAGAAGGTTCGGTCACCCGCGGCTATTTGTTCTTCTCAAGAGGGAAATATCTGATCTCAACCACAAACGATCGCGTCGGATTTATCAAAAACTAAAGCTTCAGATTGGACGCAGGAAGAGAAAAAAGCTTGGATCCTGTCCCAGACTGCCGGCCACTCAAGCAATGGGACCCAATCAAATATGGGCTATTGACTTCATGTTCGACTTTATCGAGTCAGGAAGGCGCCTTAAAATTCTCACCATTGTCGATGAATTCGCAAAACTCTCCCCCGGAGTTCTGGTTGATCAATCCATTCGAGGAATTGACGTCACCGAATATCTCGACCACTTAGCCGGGAAAAATACCCTCAGATCATCCGGGTCGATCAGGGTACGGAATTTACGTCGAGGGCGATGCTTGACTGGGCCTATCGTCATGGCATTCAGCTGGAGTTTACAAAGGTAAGAAAAACCAACCAAATTGTCGAATCTTTCAATTCGAGAGTTCGTGACGAGTGCCTCAACGAGCACGTCTTTTTCTCTCGAAGATGCTCGAGAGAAAATCGACACCTGGCACTGGAGGTACAACAACATCAATCCACATTCAGCACTAGGAATGAAATCTCCAATTGAATTTGCAAAGGAACAGGAATCTATGTTAGCAAGCTAACGCCACATGACTCAGGTTACTCGACCTACAGAGTCTTGGGCCAACCGCCAATGCGGCGATCGATCGGATGTTTGAGCAGGCTAAAATCGTGGTCTTTGAGGGTCCAAGTTACCGCATGAAAGGACGAATAATTTTGCCAGATATTGACATCGAAAAAACTGAAGTATAGACCTCCAAAAATCAGGCGGTCCAGTTATATGAGATTAGCCGGTCCAAGTATGTGAGACGGGACAGGGAAGGGGAGAGCTCCGTTCGGACTCCTTAGAATTGCTCTAGAAAACCCAAAACTTTACCCCGCCAGATAAAATTGGATAGATGGACGTAGGATTCGACCCATTTCTGCCCTCGACCAACAAAAGTTTGGAGGTGGATTTGAAGTTCAACTGCGAAATGTCACTTTAGAATCTAGGAAAATAAAAATATAATGTCCCTGATCTTTATCAATTGTATACCCACAATAAGTGACTTCCTCTCCAGGTATGAAAGTGTCCGACCGTTTAAGAGTATCCTCAATATTTTTTTTTACTTTGTAAATTGCATCCACTTCAAAGAATTTCTTCATAATTAGCCCCATCAGTTTACCTCCTTAAATAAGTCTTTCTGAATAAGATATTGATCAGCCCCTCCTGGCTGATAGCTACCAGTGGTCCTTTTATATCTATTCTCAAAAATCGGATGCGGAACCTTCTCAGGATTTTGTTTCTCCCAAGACCACGTATCGAATATACCTGCGGCCTTTGATTTAAGTGCGGGCACGTCTTCTGTTGCGATATATTGTTTTGGAATCTTGGCATAAAGCAACTCATCTTTGCCTCTCGTAAGGAAATTTATTCCACGGATACATTTCATTCACTGTCATCGAACATATACAAGCCTTCATCCTTTGCTGGGTTTGGGTTTACTCCAATTTTAGCAAAATAATCCTCATAATTGGGAAAAGGCGGCTCGTCAGGATTCTCAACTACCCGTTTACCGCAACCATTTGCGTCTTCAAATTTATAAATATAATTTCCCTGATCTTTATCGATTGTATACCCACAATAAGTAACTTCCTCTCCAGGTATGAAAGTGTTCGACCATTGAAGAGTATCCTTAATATTTTTTTTTACTTTGTAAATTGCATCCATTTCAAAGAATTTCTTCTTAATTAGCCCCATTAGTTTATCTCCTTAAATACATCTTTCTGAATAAGAAATTGATCGGCCCCTCCTGGTTGGTAGTTGCCCTTTGTCTTAACGGATCTATTTTCAAAAATCGGATCTGGGATATTCCTTTTAAAATCCCTTTCCCACGACCAATCATCGATGATACCTTCGGCCTTTGATTTAAGTGCGGGTACGTCTTCTGTTGCGACATATTGTTTTGGAACTTTGGCATAAAGCAACTCATCCTTGCCCATGCCAATGGAATCGATCCCTAATGAGCCGGGCGATGTTCTCTCCGTCGTGACGTACTGACCCATTTTGTTTTCCGGAATTTGCCAGGATTCAACAATGGTACCTTTTGGTATTTTTGTGACTTCGACAGGTCCAGAAAAATCAATCCCCTCCAGACCCGATTTTATCTGATCTGCGTTTCCAGTAAATTTTTTATTGCTATTCATAAAACCAATCGCTGTTTCTCGTTTTATCGCGAGTTCTTCTGCCGAAATTCCAAGTCTTGAAGCCTCTTGTGAAAGTTTTCTCTCGCTTAATCTCAGATCTGCTGAAACTTTTGGGTAGGTATTCCATGCGAGAGCATCCCAGTGTTTAGTCGTTTTGGCAAAAGCATCCAATTTCTTTCGATTATTTCGCTTTTCAAAACCCAATCGTGTGATTACATCCATATAGGGTAAAGATGCTAATGCGCCCGCTGAATTCTTCAAAAACTGCGAGGACTTTCTCAGTTTATTGAGTCTTTCACTCACTTTAAAGGTTGCGACGATCGCGTTTTTCAGACTGGATGCGGCACCGGCCGTTACCAATGAGGCCCCTACGAAAATTCCAGAAATTGAACGCTCTAATGGTGTGAGTTTTTCGCCTGTTACTATATTATTGCCAGAAAAAAACTCCAAACAGTCTCGAGCAAATCCAGTGTAAGGATCTAAGCCAAATAGAATATCACCCATTGCTGTTGCTATTTCCATTTGTGAATTAGAGATTTCAAGAAATCCATCTGAATTTGCCTCGTCGGCAACTATCAAGGAATTTAAACCTATTTGACGAGCAAATACTTCTAATCTTGTTAGTGGCACATGATTGTAAATTTTTGTATAGTACTCATTTGCTTGAGCCAAAAAAGACGAGTCATCTGATTTAAATTCAACATTTTCCGGAGAACTAAATTTTTGATAAGAATTTAAGTCTACCTTTATATCCAGATTTAAATTAGGTCCTTTCTCTAGCTCACTTAGGCCAGCTGCCACAGCCACTGCTAACTTAACTGTTCCATTTACAATTTGGTTTTTAAATTCCTCTTGTAACTCTTTTAACATTACAGCCTGATACTCTGCATAAGCCTTTGCTGAAAGGAACTCTTTAACTTTTTCAGGTGGCACAGCAAGTAGTCCAATTACCTTCTTTCCTGCGCCTGTTAATCCAGCCTTCTGAACATCTGTTAAAGACCAAGAACTTGGACCGTCCACTGGCGCTCCATTTTTCTCGGACACAGAATGTTTGTCTAAGTCAACACTATCACTGTTTTGATTTGCCCGTCCGCCTTGAGAATCTTGTTTTGAATCAACTTCGCCAGCACTGGGAATTGGCACAGCCGAAACGTCATACACCAAAAATGTTCCATTATTGTCAACTCCAAGATAAATCGCTGTGTACCTAAAATTACCATAACTAAATTCAACTTTTTCGTTTGGACTCCTATTGCGAAAGAATCGATCCAGATATTCATTAATATTCCAGACTCTCTCAGGACCATCTACTAATGGAATTCCGTCACTATATGCAAATGCACCATTCAGAAGTAAAACAGTAGCAAAGAATATCTTTAAGAAAAATGTCTTCATAAGCCCCTACGATTTCTAAGTAATTTATATTGTTCTAAGTAAGTGTGAACCGATTTCTTACCAGAAGAACCAGACGATGAGACCATTTCAAGGCAAGTATGAAAATTCTCGGACTCACCCTGAATGAAAATTTTGTTTTCCAATATACTTTTGTCATCAATTTTATCTTCAGGTTGTTCGTAATTTAATTTGATGATATCTTTTAAATTTCGTCTTATCATGGATTTGCATGTGAATAGGTTCTCATCTTCAATACTTTTAAATGATAAATCGTCCTTTTGATTTGTATATCTCTGAACTAAATATTCATGGACCAAACTGCTTTTATAATTTTGTATCTGTTTTTCGGCATCATTTAGTTTTTCATTGTAGCCAGCTATTTCTGTTTGAATTCTTTCGTATGGATAATTTAAGGCCACCAAGGTCTCTTTAAGCGGAATGTATTTCAATTCCAAATTTAAAACTTCCATAAGTTGCGCAACAAATACTCGTTTTAGAAAAATAACACTTTCAGCCGCCTCTAGACAACTTGACACTAGTTCAATATCTGGGAAGTCGGCACTGATCTTACATTTGACGTTTAAGTAGTCTGTATAGACCTGAGATTTCAGACTGGAAGTAATTGCTATAGTCAAAGGCACTTCGATTCTGGACAATTCGGCATTTGCATAAACCATTTTTGATTTTATCAAAATGGAATATTCCTGTAGAGTTTCACCAAGAATCTCTTGCATTTTTGTTTGGTGATCAATTGCCATGGCGGACATTAAAATACCGATGGCAAACAAAATGCCATTCATGACCACGCCAACCGCTGGATTAACAAACGAAACAATGCTAGCAATTACGTTTGCTCCTGCAAGCGTTTTAGAATCACCATTCTCTGAATTTATGAAATTATCAATACTAAGACCTAACAGAATACCTGAAACGAGCGTTCCACCAATATTTGGTTCTTTGGCGTCAGGATTTCCTTTAAGGATTGGGAATGATTCTAAAATTTTAGCGTTTAACCATTTTGATATGTACCCATGCATTCCCTCACTGATAGCTTGTTGCACAGCTGCCTTAGCAACTTGTTTAACAATATACTCTTCCCGATCCCCAGCATATGATTGCTTCTAAAGACACAACACCAAAAGTATTTTTATACATGCTTTAAATGTTTTCATGGTTTACCTAGACTCCAAATGAATTTGATATTCTAAAGGTCCTTCAAACGACTCAAGCGAGTCAGGTCTACAATTTTTTGGGAAAGTACCTAAAAACGACATGTTTGATAATCTTAGAATAAAACTATCTAAATCAATGGATCCCATTTCCTTAAGAATAAGTTGGTTATGGTGAAGTTCTAACTTTCCAATGAATTTTTCCTTTTTTATATCTGCACTGGTACTTTCAGAGCATTCCGAAAAAAGAGTCCAATTCAAATTCTCAAAGTCCATGTCAATTAATAATCTAAGATATGCTTTTTTGTCCACTTTACTCTGAATCATCGCTCCGGGAAGAATGCTACGAGCTAGGTTTTTGAATCGTAGTTGTTCTGATATTATTCGTCCAAAAGGACCTATAAACTGATCGCTCAATTTCTTCCGCTTTAAGAGTAAATTTGTTATTCTATGTGGTTCTGGTCGAAAAAATTGTAAAATCAATGGGTCGTTTTCTAGATGAAATACAATTGGCTGATATTCTTTAATCCCATTTGATTTATCTGCCAGTTCATTGCCAATAAAATTGTCAAAATGCACTTCACTTATTTGTGTTAGTTCAATTTCCTGATTACTTTGAAATCTAGGATGCCAAAATCCATAAATATTGCCAAAGCGATTATACATCGGGTCCGAAGAAATTGAGTAATCTCCGTGATAAAAATCGGCATATTGATGTAACACACTAATTGGATGACCAAGATCCGAAACTCTCAAAATAATATGATTTGCAATGATTTCCCCTGGCAAAACTGGATCGTTTACGGATAGAGTCGCACTTATCTGTTGTGAATCAAAATACTCTTTATTGTATTTATACAGACTCTCAAAGAAAACAACGTACCTATATTTTTCGCCATTTTTTTCAAACGTTCGCGATGAAAGGTATTGCATTTTTGAAAGATCATTTTTTTCTGGAGTAAAAATGCTTTTGGACAAGATATCAAAGATATTCGAATAGAAGTATTCATCAGTCGCAGTTGCTATCTGGTCCTTCCTGTCCTGACCACCTTGATTTTTCTGACTATTGATTTCATTTTTTTGCTTTAAACAGCCTAATAAACCAATAAACATTGATAGAATTGAAAAATGTCTGAGTCGCCTCATACCACACCTTCGGGCAATTCTTTTTCCTTAAGCTCCAATCCTTTGCCAAGACTCTTTACAATTTTAAGCTGACCATTGTATTTCTTGGCAAGAAGCACCAAGCTTTCTCTATAATTTGAGACCAATTTGGCGGTCACATTTTCCTGGAAGTTTGCCAAATATTGATAGAGGTATTCTATACTTTGTTTATCTAAATTCATAAAGGATTCATTAAGGAAATCAGCAGAATTTTTCTGATTTCGTTTTGCGATTTCTCCTATCTTCGAAAGAGAGTCTAGCCAAAGATTTTGAACGCTTTCAATGTATTTTGAATCAAATCGAACGTCTTTAATGGCAGTTAAAAGTCTATATGTTTCTTTAAGATCATCAGCTACGTTAAGTGACAAATTAATTTGATTGGCAGATCTAAGGTTTTTTAAATTTAAGTCCTCAATCATCTTCATAATTTTCATTTGAGAACTACTAAATTTTGTTGCCCTTTCATAGTTAATTGTAGCTAAGGCGTATTGACTTTCCAAGATCCTAAGATGATGTAACTCTTTATCCGCACTAACTTCATTTAAATTACTCTGTAACACTGCTTGTTCGTGGGACAAATCTCTGCGAACTCTTGCCTTAGCCTCCTCGTACTCTTGATGATATCTGCCAAGAGATGCTAGGTTAAATAAATCGTCCAGTACTGATCCTGCAAATGCCGGAGTCGAAAAAAAACTGAGAATAATGACTACATATGTGACGGCCTTCATTATATAAATCTCCTAAATTAAATTAGAGTCACTCCATTTATGGCCACATTATTTCAAAAGCCCAACATAAAAAAAGCTCATAAAAATGATTATTGTACAAAAAGAATCGTCAATACATGAAGCTATTATGACGATGAATAGGCCGCTCCGCTCTTTCTCGTGGTGGTGGTGGTGGTGGTGGTGGTGGTGGTGGAACACTCTTCTCTCCGCAATCGGGTATTCCAGTCTGGCCCTGAGCCATTTCGTTTGTTTTGGCAACTAAAACATATCGATTTTCTCTCATTTCGATTGGTATTGTATTCTGATAAGGGCTACCAGTCTTGCTTTCAAATATTCTACTGTGTCCAAGATAGTGACTGTATTCATTTGTTATCATTTCATTAAGAAAGATCGTTGAATCTCTCAAGGCGTTACCTAGTAGTAAGATCTCTGTTTGACCTATGTTTTTCAAAGCTCCTTCGAGTAGCTCCGTCATGGACATATTTTCATCTTTAGATATCTGAATTAGGTGATCAAATCGCTTGTTTATCTCATCCAAATTTGGATCACCAAGATCGGCCTTTATAATGGTATTGATATAGTGATTAAATACTTCTTGAGCTTGTTTTGAAATGGTCTTTGCTCTAACTAAGTATTTTGAATCTTGTTCTATCTTGTTAACAATGTCTTGGATATAATTTAGTATATCAAATACTTTATCTTCAAATGAAATGAGTTTCTTGATTTGGGATTTTGATTTCTCAAGTAGCACATCTATTGTTTTTATTTCTTCTCTTTTAGACTTACAAGTTTCTTCATCTAGTTTTCTTTGGTTTTCACGTCGTTCTTCTTCAATACGTTCTCTCAATTTCTCTTCTCTTCTCTTTTTTGCTCTATCATATTCACCAGCAGATGCCAGATTTAACCCATCTTCAAATACGGTTCCGGCCTGAGTAATGGGACAACATGTAAATGCAATGAGAATGCTCATAATTTGGATAAATGAATGTTTCACTAATATCTCCTTAGAATTCAAAAACGTTCGCCATCAATAAATAATTCGATTCTGTTGTTTGCGAGGAGTAGGCCACTTGGATTCGATTTCAAACTGAGATCATAAATCGCGGAAAATGTGTTTTCGTTTGAAGACTTATAGATAGGTGATGTCTGATTTGGTCTTTATAAGGTTGGTGTCGAACCCTTTCGAATGTGCCGACAAATGGCAATTTAAAGAGCTTGCTCGACAACATTTTTGCAACATCAGATTGATTTCGATCAAAGTTCCACTTCTTTTTCTTTGAAGCCAATTTCGCTGATGAATTGAAGTCGATACCAGGTGGACGGAGGAGAACACAGAGACAAGAAGGATTTTTGAAAGCTCAATCGAATTTTGTGAATTTAAATTTCAAGCGCTCTTGGTGGTGGCTCATGAGCGTAGGCGGTAGTACCTAGTGGATTCGAGCGGGAGATGCTGGAGATGTCAGCTGAGAACTGTTGTGATCAGGAATTAGTCAAATAAGAGGCATTTTTTGAAAGAGCACTTAAACCAAGGAATGGTCCTACAGATGGGGATTCTAAGCCCCAGAATGGCTTTAATTCGAATTGGCACAGCATTAGCATACAATGTCAGTACCAGATATGAACCAGCTTTAAGTGCTTTAAGGTGACATTGAAGATGAATTTCAAAATAAAAACTACAATGAGCGTCGATCCCATTTACTATTTGGCTCTATTGATTTGCTTGGAGTCCTTTTGTTTGGGGCTTGGATTTTCAAAGGCCTCTGCACAATCTGGGTTGCCTCCCGGGGATTGGATAATCAATTCAAAGACGGGAAAGCCAGAGCCGTTTTTTTCGGACCACAAAAGGACCGACTTTGTGAAGGGCTGTGAGAATTCACCAGCCAATGCCAAAAATCTCCAGCAGCTGGGAAGATTTATTCCAACTGCGATTATGGGAAATGACGGACGCTGCCCTTTTTTCTTTGATGAAAATTCAAGTCAGGAAGACAAGGCTCTGTTTGGGGTTGGTGAATTTTTTGACTTTAGCCGCAAGTGTAAAGCAGAGCTCGGAGGAATTTGCGGAGGCACTGGACACTTGGTTATGGACGGAGATGTTTTAATCACGGCTGCTCATGTGTTTTTGAACCATATAGACGGTGAAATAGACAAATATAGTGACGGCAAAGGCTTCAAGTTTTCAACAAAAGTCTGGATCCCCAGGGAATTAAGAAAAGACCCAGATGTGGCTTATGAGTGGAGAAGCTATGAGATTCAAGAGATTCAGTATGGATCTTTGAACCCGCGCGAGCCTAGACATAAGGATTATGCTTTTGTGAAGCTTAAAGAGCCTGTCGGAGTTTCAGTTGGGAAAAGGGACGCTAACGGAAAAATTGGGGAAAGAGTATCAGTTGATCGAAAGTATTGGCCCAAACCCCTGGCTTTTAAGCCTCTCGATGATACGCGCTTTTCGAAAAAAATTGAGATGGTGAGTCTGAGAGATGAGAACGGTAAAATCAAGGACTCTCCTTTTTACAAAAATTGTGAGCCTTTTAATATTTACAGAGATCCTCACTCGGATTTAGGACCGGCGTTCAAGAATCTCTTAACCCATAATGGAGATATGCTCGATAGATCTTCTGGTTCGGCACTTGCAGTACGTGATGAACATGGAGTTCTGACATTTACGGCGGTCAACGTGGCAGATTTGCTTCTTCTTCCCGATGCTTCAGAGACAGAGGGTGACTTTCATATTGAAAATCGCGTAAATTTTGCGGTCGACGGAAATTCCTTTTACGAGGAATTCATCAATTTTCGAAGGAAGTTCGGTCGAAGTGAGCCAAAGAAAAATGGTAAAGCGGCTGGAGCCATTTAAAATTACTTTGATTCAGATCACGGTCTTGGTTGGAGTCCCAAGTTGAGACGAGATAAATCCAAAATATCAAACACTTAGACGTAAATTGAAGTCTCTCTTATAGTTTTTGATACAGGGTCAGTTTACCTGTAGAATCATCTCTAAGAGCAGGAAAATCTTCATCAAGCACTGTCATTCTGACTAAAATTCCTGAGCGATGGAGATTCTTTTGAATAAGTCAAAGGCTTCTGGATTAAGTGGTGGTGCCAGATTCAGTTTTGTCATTTGCGCTCTTGTCTTTGTTTCAGTCTGCTTGATTTCAAATGTGTCTCAAGCCTTGAGTTGCCCTGCCGGGATCACTCAGATGTATGGACACTGTGGAACACTGAATCCCGACCGCACCTTTTTGCCGGCCTTTCGATTAACTTTGGCCAACATTGCTTACTTCGAAAAAAATAAATCGTATGCAGGGGATTTTGATACTTTTCCAGATCCAATTAATTGGAATGCGATTCCACGGCCTAGCGGGAAGGGTAGAGATGTCGGAGGGTTCGGATGCTCAGAATCCGATCCCACCTGCGGCTCGAACCAAACCCCTCAAACTCCTCGAAGCAGAACTTCACAATCTCCACGAGGTTCGGGGTCAGATCCTGCGACGAAACCATCAGAGAAAGGGACCACGACGAAGAATGGTGCCGGCAAATCCTCAGGACAAAAAGACGACGCAGATTCAAAGGACTCAGAGAAAACTGGCAAGTCTTCATCGAAAGATGAATCCTCTTCAACCCAAACTGCCTCTTGCTGGTCATCTGACTCAGGCCAAGTCAAAGGCAAGGCGATGTGCGATGACAATGGGGAGCCGTCTTGTTGGATGAAAGAGTCGCAAA
Source organism: Bdellovibrionales bacterium (assembly GCA_016716765.1). Lineage (NCBI taxonomy): Bacteria > Pseudomonadati > Bdellovibrionota > Bdellovibrionia > Bdellovibrionales > Bdellovibrionales bacterium. The sequence continues at coordinate 37,131 of JADJVA010000013.1, forward strand.
AGCAAGATGGACTGCCTAAGTGTGGATCCGATGGACGGCCGAAGAGCACAGCAGCGAATGAAGACTCAGGTCAAACTGAATCAGACTCCACCGTTGGAACGAATGATTCCATTCAGGGATTTCCTCAAGCTCCAGAGGTTGAGAGTGATCGAGCCTACTGCGAAGAAGCTCACAAAAGGGCCTATACCTGTTGCAATGATCCGGTGAAGTGTGTGTCGGGTCTTGATGGACCGAGTGCGAGTTCGATAACAGCCATGGGAACACTCTTAGTTGGAGCCGCTGGTATGATCTCAATGGGTGGGGCTTCTGGAGGGGATTCTGCGGGGATCGCCAAGAGCTGTGAGTTTATGAAGCTTGTAGCCCTCGGAGGGGCTGGAGCCAATACGGCTTTGGGCACAAAGTGCTTTTCTGATAAGGGCTCTTGCGAAGACAAGTGTCAGGAAGTGTCGAATAAATACCGCAGAGTTTTAACCGAATGCAATCAATTGGACACGGTCTTCAGAGCAAACGGTGGAAAAGGTGCCAGGTGTCCCGAGAGCTTAGTCAGTGATTACAGAGCCGCTCAAGCCAATGCGGAGGGAAGAGGCACTCGCTGTACCGGTTATAATTCCAACGTGGCGGCCATGGGAGGACAAGCGGCTCAATCAGCTGCAGCAAGTGGATTTGCCGATCTCTGCCAACAAGCCGCCACGAATCAAGTGACAGGATTTCCCAACATTGACCAGCAACCTGTTTTTAACGGAGACTGTAACGATCCCGTCAACGCTTCAAATCCAATCTGCGTTAATTGCAGAGGACCCAATGCTCAATCCGATCCTCTTTGTTCAGGCTTAGGCGGAGGCAGTGCCTCATCCGGGAGTGGATCAGGAAGTGGGAGTACATTTCAGAACACAGGATTTGGAACCAGAGCAGTTGATGGAAGTGACCTCAGTGTTCCCGACACCAATGCACAGAGGCAAGTTCCTATCTTTGGTGAGGGATTGGGAGAAGAGGCCAGGGCCAATGCCATTCCCAATAATGGTGGAGGCTTTGCCGGCGGCAGTGGCGGCGGAGGAAGTGCTATGCCCTACTCTGGAGGGGGTGGTGGCTACGGAGGCCCCGGCTATGATACTGACGTTTTAAAGGGTGTGAGCGGAGGAGGAGGCTATACTTCAAGTCCTCTTGGAGCCGAATCTCGCGAGGGATATGCCAGCATCAGTGGTGTTCTTGAAAACGGAAAACGAAGTGACAATCCATTTGATAAATTCGATCTGAAACAGTATCTGCCGGGAGGGAAAAAATACAGTGACCCTTCGCGAAGTCCGGCTGGAACAGAAAAATGGAAACGAAATCCAGAAATCGGCAGTGCTCACCAAAATATCTTTGAGACAATCAGCCGCCGCTACCGAATCATGTGCCTTCAAGGGCGCTTAATTGGCTGTGAAAAGAGGCAGTGAACTCATTCCAAGCAAAAGAAAAGGGGCCTTCAGTTACTGAACCCCCCCCCGCTCTGACATAGAGATCTCCTGATGTGAGATATCTAGTCTCACGAATTCTCTGTTCTCTCGAGAAATTACTAAATCTCGACCAAAACAGGCTCTTTCCTGTTTTGCTCTGATTTAAGAATCAGTTTCATCATCTGAGGTTCGATTTCTTCTGGCCGTAGAGAGAAAACATGCTCAACGCCATCTCTTTTGAGAATGAAGGTCGTCTCTCCCTGGTGACGTTCAACAAACTGCACACGAGAATAGCCGTCTTCTTGATCTTGTTCAGGAGGCTGTGTGTTAAATCCTGCGAAACCAGTTCCACCAGCAGACGCGATAGAGCTCGTTAGAGTCATCAATAAAACAAAGAATAAGGATTTAAATTTCATTTTGTGCTCCTGTGTTCTGAACAGAATGGAGATCATTGTAAGAATTCAATAGACAAGTAAAATGCATAGGAATTTCTCCAGGACAAGAGCCTCTAATCTTACTGATGGTCAGAGCCGCTGTTTTGAGAACTTCACGCGCTTTCGTATACCCTTCAAAACTCATGGACCCCCACATGGCTGCTACAGTTGCTTTGTTAGAATAAATATTAGCAGTGTTTGTAAAGTTCAAGTGAGATTGGATAAATTTCAGAATATCGTCTGGATTGCGAATACATATCTCCGGCATCAACACTTTAATCGTCTCGCCGTCCTCAGATAATTCAACGACGTTTCGTGTTTTCAGAATTTCAAATGACCGAAGGCCTCTTGCGCCGAATTCCTCTCTCAATTCTGTCAGGGAGACTGGCTTGTCGCAGGTCAGAAATGCAAGTACATAAATGGAATCTGGATCAAGAGAAGAAACCAAGTCCCCTGCTGCTACTTCCTTTTCTCTAAATATAGATAATATCTGCGAGAGCTCTGGATATTGTTTGCTCAGCAACGGCCCCACTTCAGAACCACATCCCGCCGCTTCAAGAACGCTGGCCAAAGTGTAGTAGTTCGGCTTTGTCTCATCTTGCAAAATTCTTCTTAAACTCGAATATGGAACTTTTGCTCGTCTTGCCAGCTCAGACACTGAACGTCCTGCTTCAAAGCTCAACCAATTATCAATTTTTTCCCTGATTTCTGAATTCAATGCCACGTAACTTCCCCCCCTAAATTGAGCCATTTCCTGATGCACCTGCTCTGCCATTTAACCAAAGTGGTTAAATGGGTCCGTAACTAGTTGATTGCACAATGAATCATTTAACCAACTTGGTTAATCTTCGTGTAGCCAAAGATTTTTCTTTATTCAAAAGGAATATTTTGATTTGGATGTCACAACAAAGTTTTCATGGGGAAGGCTTGAGTAAATGTGAAAAGCTCGAGTTTTTTTCATGGTGGGTACTAAATAAAAAAAAAGCTCACCCAAACCACTTTAGCGGAAACTAAAGTAGCAGGGAGAGCCAACGCGGAAAAATATCTTCCAACGCACCGTGCTTGGAAGGTATTCCGTCTTGGTTTTCAACGCAAGGGTGAGCACGTCGTGTTGTCCGATTTTTGGACAAAAAGGGGTGATCTATGCGCGTTTTTTGGAATATTTTCCTTATTTCTTCTTTTTGCCTTGGGTGTTCGTTTAAAAACAATGACCATTCAGAGACTCCCACTCCAATTCAAGCAGAGGCCTTGAGCCTCTCCCTTAAAGTAGATGAAGTCCTTCATGGAGAGATGAAACTAAAAAGAGGGGATTCTATAGGAGGATCGGAAACAGAACTATCGGGCGATAGCTTCTCTCTTCCCTCTCTTGTGCCTGACGAGATGGTGCTGACTCTTTCCAATATTCCAAACTCCTCCATTCACGAGGGTGGAGTGAGGGCTTTTATCAAATACATGGAATCAGAGGCGGAGCTTCCTCTCTCGGCTGTTAAAGTGGTGGCGGGCCTGACACCCGATTCGAAGTCCAATCTCAATCTGGAATTTCATGTTCATGGGCTTAAGAATATTTTTCCTCCCGCGGAATCAAGGACAGCTTCGGTGAGGATTCAGATCAATGGACAAACAGCGCAGGAGGTGAGGGTTCTCAAATTCAATCTCTTAACTCCTCCCAGTCGAATTGAATCAAAGAGCCTCACACCTGAGGAGTTTTCAAGTCTGTCGAAGGAAAATGAAAGTCTTTCGTTTTCTGAGATTAAGTTAATAGAAAAGAGATTTGTTCTATTGAGAGTTCTTCAGATCACCTCATTTGAGGAAAATCCAGTCGAGATCGTCCTCGGACAAAGAAGAGTGGGGTTGATACAAACAAAAATCTATGAAAGGGCTTACCGAGATTTAGGATGTAATTTTGCAGTCGATGAGCAGCATTTAAATATCGAAAATCAAGGGCCTTTTGAGTTGATTCCACTCGGTGAGGAATCCTTGCAGTTTGCCATGGACCGAGTTCAGTTGGGTGAGGGCTTTCCAAGTGATCTCACTTTTCACTTAAAACCTCAGACACCACTGTACGTGGGGCTTTATGGATCAGATCCAAACACTCTCTCTCTCTTTGACCAGGGAAGACCTCAAGACACAATGAGAACATTCAGGGGAGCTACGACTTGCCACGAGGAGTGCGCCAGAGAAGAAGAGAAGTGTAGGCGGAGCCCTGGAAGGGGGATTGATGGAATTCCTCATGAAATTTGTTACAACGTTTGTGCTGAGAAGAAGCTCGTTCGCGATCAGGGTGACATCCTCACAGGCCAACAACTTGAAAGCCTGAAGTTCATTGTGAGTGAATCTGGACTCAATCTCAGAGCTCAAACGACAAAAATACCGTCAATGACAATTGTGGATCAAAGAGCTCTCCCACTACTTTCACACTTTGAATTGCAGGGGATTTGGACTCCGAACAGAAATCCATAAAATAAATAGGCCCTTCTTCATCTCTCCTCTGCCTGCACATATTTGTGCGGAGAGAGGAGTTTTGGAGGAAGGCAGAGTATTCTTTGGACCTTTAATCGATGGGACTTATTTGTGGAGCTTAACATGAAAGCAATGAGACTGATTTTGTGGGATTTTTTTTAAACGCCTGTGCCACTCACAGACAATCGCAGTTGTCTTCAATGGGTGTTGGCGCAATCCTTGGAGGATCTCTTGGAGCCATGTCGGCACCAAAAGATGAGAGTAAACTCACCCATGGAGCTCTTTGGGCGGGTCTTCTCTCCTCAACTCTCGCAATTGCAAGCCTTTATCTGTTTGATAATCAGAAGGCCTCGCAAGACTTCAAAGCCGAATCTGAATCTCTAAAGCTTGAGTTAATGAAGTTCAAAAAATCAGAAGCCCCGAGACTTCTCTCTCAAGGGACGGGGCTTTTTAATCACTCCCTGCCCGATGAAGCGAGAAAACTCATAAGTCCTGGCGAGTGGAAAAAGTACTCCGTCGACCAATGGGTGCAAGACTCTGGAAACCCCAACACTTGGCTGCACTACAACTTGATGTACGAGTTTATTCCTCCGTCTTTAAATCCATAACTTTAGAAAAAAGGAAATCATTCCAAACAGAACAATTTCTCAAATTAGAAAGGAATTCAGACATGAAACATAATCGTTTGCGAAAAAATAAAATAAACCGTGGCTCTGGCTTTTCATTGCCTCATCACTTCTCTCCTCTTTGTCTTCTCGTTTTATTTATTTCTGAGCCCCTCTACGCCAGTCGCCTGAGTCAGGCTGCCAATGTGGCCAATCAGAGTCTTTTAAGTCTCGCTCAGGCCACGAGCGGAATTGCCTTTGCTCTCGGGGCCATATTTTATCACTTTGGTGCTCCGTTTTTGGGAAAACAAATCCTGATCGGTGGAGTCATAGGGCTTGCAGCCACCTTCGGAGGACCTGCCATTATTGAACTTCTCAGGAGTGTTTTTGGTGCCTAATGTAAAAAAACCCTCATTCTCTTTGAATAACTCTAGTGTCTTTTTTGGCCTCAATGAAGTGGACTTCATTTTCCTAGGCCTTTTTTTCTTAGCAGGCCTTGTCGTCTTTAAACAATTTGAGTCCTCAAAGTTTCTGCCCCTTTTTCATCTTTTGATCTGCTCACTCTCTCTTGTCTTCTTAAGAGTCAATTTTCGAAGACACACGGTCAGGGACTTCTTATCACGAATACTCAGTCGGAGGGTTCAAGTTATGTATCCTAAAATCACTCATCAATTCGATCTCAAAGGTCATCGCTTCTGGGTCTTTGAAAACTTAAGTCTGATGACGGCCTTTGAGGTGGATGGAATCGATCCGGAGCGTGACGATCTGGAGGATGTGAGCCGTCTTCTCACCCAATTTGCCCTCTCGCTCGATCCGAAGATCACACTTAAAATTAATCTCAGCTCTCAGTGGGCCTTCTCCTGCAAAGATACCCTCTCTTCATCAAGAAGAGAGGAGCTCTCAGAGATCGGATTCTCACGGGAAAAAATTACGATGAGTTTTGAGACACAAATCGGTGGATTCACTCGGATGATCAAGACCATCTTGAGAAAAAAATCCTCCTCCATTGAGGAGTTCTATGCCCTTTCTCTTCTGGACGGGTTTAATCTCAAACACTTACAAGAAATAGGACTTCAGTGCCTGCCACTTAAAAAGCCTCCCGTTTTCAACGCCAAGGGAGAATTTTTAAGAATACTCAAAGCCGGCATTGAAATCTCGCCCGAGATTCTGGGAATTGTAAAGTTTCACGGGCCAACACCTACGCCCTTAAACCTACGCTCTCTTCACAGTCTCAGACAACAGATCCCCGAGCCCTACCAGATATCTTTGAAAGTCAGAAAAATGCCCTCAAGTCTCTCCGAACTCCTGCTCAGGCGCAAATCCTCTCAGGGCTTAAGCGGAGGAGATAAAATCTCGGCTCAGAAGTATTATGATTCCGAAGATCTCTTGGAAAAAGTAGCCCTTGAAAGGGAGTCCCTATTTAATTACGAGCTCTACGTGATACTTCCTCGAGTCTCTGAGGAGTTAATCAGGGAGGACTCAAAACTCGTCGTGCATGCTCTCAAACCCTTGGGAGCCTTTGCCCTTGAGACCTTCGGAAGCTTTAACTGCTACAAGTCTCTTCTGCCAGGAAGTTTTCATCATTTAAGCTTTAAGGAAAGAGGCGATATTCTTGGCCTCTATTTCCCACTTCTTGGGGCCTGTAAGAAGAGAGAGAAAAAAACTCAAAGTCTCAACGGAATGGATCAAAATGTTGAGAGCAGCCACAGTCTTCTTCTTCACCGCAGAGACCATAGCCTCGACTCGATTGATTTGTTTGATAAACGCTACGATGCTTTCTCCACGATTATCTGTGGAAAAACTGGGAGTGGAAAAAGTGTGCTCACCAATCTCCTCACCCGAGCCCTTCTTCATGACTCGAGAATTCATATTATCAAAGTCGATGTCGGAGGAAGCCATTCCAAGGAAACGGAATCTCTGGGGGGGAGAGAATTTCGGCTGAGCCTTGATCAACCATCTGGGATGAACCCATTTTTGTGTCTCAAAGAGGGGGTTCATGAGTCCTCGATCTCTGTTCTATCAAATTTCCTCAACGTGCTCATGACCGAAGAAGGAGAGATGACTCTCTCCAAAGAACTCAGAGCCGAGGTGGAAAGGGCCCTTTTTCTCTATGCCGAGGGGGATAAGAGAAACAATGGGGAGGCTCTCTCCATTGATGGGTTCTTAAAAGAATCAAAGGATCTCCCGAGAAAATCTCTGCTCTACAGGTGGGCCAAAGGCGGCATCTATCAAAATGCTCTGATGAGTGGGCACCAAAAGGAAGATCCCTCTCGCATTCTCTCTCAAGATGACTGTCGCCTTCGCTATTACAATTTTTCTGATATTCACCAGGCCAGTGACGTTGACTTTGGCCAGGGCGGATTCTCGCTCGTCATGGCTCAGTTTAACCTTGAAATGATCAGGTTAAAGGACAAAAAACTTGTCTTCATCGCAGACGAGACACCTTTTTTCATCAAGCGCTGCTTTCCATTTTTTAAGTTCTCAACGGCTAACGTGAGAAAATTTGGAGGAGCCTTCATTTCCATCAGCCAAAAATCAACAGATCTGATCGTTCAAAATGATCAGGGCATTATTGAGAACAGTCCCAACCGACTTCTCTTTAGCGTTGATGGAGACAGAGGAGAGTTTCAGGAGAGATTTCAACTCTCAAACGACAAGATGAAAGAGCTTGAAAATTTAACAAGAGAGCAGAAGAGGTTTTCAGAGGTGCTCTACCAGGACAAATTTGGCTCCAGGATTTTTCGCATTATCTTAAGCCCCGAGGAGTATTGGAGCTTCTCCAGCACAAGAGAAGACAATCAGAAGATCGATAGTCTCGTGAAATCAGTTCCAAGACTGACACGCCATGAGGCCATCAGAATTCTGAGTTTAGAAAGAAAGGTTCAAGATTCATGAACTTTAATTCTTATAAATCTTCTCCCTTACTACTACTACTGTCTTTTTCCTGGCTTTTATTTCCCTCTAAGGCCTCAGCCTTTTTTGACAAAATTGTCGATACTGCTGAAAAAATAGCCGAGGCCTCGGCTCTTGTCGATGCCACCCATGAACTTCTTCGCACCGTTGATTCAAACCCTTCTGAAAAAACTCTCTCACAACTGGATCAATCCCTCATTGAGCTCTCAGCTTACCTCGAAAAAATCGAGGGCAAGACTCAGACCGCCGTCTGGGCCAAGAACGAAATAGAAGCCCTGATGAGGGCTCCAAAACTGTCAAAGATGACTTTAACTGACAGTATCAGGTCTTCGAGTGAGTACTTGAAGAGAGTGAAGCGTCTGTTCTTGGCACTGGCCAGTTTTCCAAAAGCGGCCTCGGCCTACGCTCAAGCAGAGACTGTCTTCACGCTCCAGGATCAGTTAAAAATCCAAAGATCCTCACTCGCTATTCAGACCGAGATTCTCACCGAACTAAAGCTTCAGATAAGAAGATCTGAGATCGAGTCGAGAAGCTTTGACGAATTGATGACCCAGGAATTCATCAAACGACGGGGAGTTCAGCCATGAGCTTTGAATTCACTCAAAAAATGAGCGGCGAGGTATTTCGAGAGACCAAGAGCTATATCATCCTGATTTTTCCAGTGCTCTTCTTTTTGAGACTTTTATATCTCAACATGACGGCGGCCTCGGCCCGAGACTATGGAGATCTGCTCAAAGGAGCGGCCCTCTTTCTGGCCCTTCTTCTCTCCTATGAATATCTCCTTTCCTTAACTTTTGATTTCTCAAGAGCTTTAGAGGGCGACATGAGCGAGCACGCAAGAGAGAGAGTCCTGTCTTCACAAAAGAGTCCCATTCCCACACCCGGTCTCTCCATGATCCGAAAGACTCTGGGTCTACTCAGCTCAATACTCTATTATTTGGCTCAAGGCCTCTTCGTCATAGCCCTGATATTTATGTCAGCCCTTGCCCCGATAGTTTTTCTCTTCGGCACAGTTTTATCCATGCCGTCCCTCATCAAGATCTTCTTTTTTCTCATTCTCATCGGCTCTTCTTGGCCCCTGATGTTTTCTGTTTTTGACCGCGTAGGCGGAACCTTGATGCAAAGTGATCTCAAATCAGAGAGTCTCATCTTCTCCTGGGCCATTGATTTTCTCATTGAACTGTTTAAGATCATAGGACCTCTTTCCTTCTGTAAAATTCTTCTTCAATCTCCATTCGGAAGCTCCGCCCTCTCTTCTCTCTCGTTCGGAGCAAGATCCGCTGGAAGAATAGCCGGGGGCTTCGGTCACGCATCGGCCTATTGCCTCCCTCCTCAAGGTCAGTCTCTAAAACAACGATACTCCCCTCACCGCTCTCCCGCACGATTGGGGCACGGGGGTTCCAATGGGTCAGCACCCTTTGGGTCGAGAGCCATGGGATCGAGATCCCTCGGATCAGGATTCAATAGACCCAAATCTAATGGATCGGGACCAATTGGTATTGGAGTCAGTCAAAATGGACGGCACATGGATCAGCCGGCTTGCTCGATGGAATCATATGAACGTCTGTCAGAGGATGATTCTTCACCCTTACCCTACTACTCGAGATTCAGAGGCTCTGCGGATTTAGGAAAAGGCCCATCAAGTCCGACAGCCTCTCACTCATCAAATATGACTTCCCACAAAAAAGGCAAGCTTGGCAAAAGCCCCGAATCATCGAGTGGAGATCGTGGATTTAATGTTTCGAAGTCAGATCATGGCCTGGCACAACTTTCAGAATCAAAAAGAGAAATCAGTGGCGCAGCCTCTTACCTGTCAAATCATTCTGATTTGACAGGTCCTATTAAAAAGAAAAACTCCAATTCGCAGATGTCTTCTCCTGCCTCTCAGTCCAATCGAGGATTCAGGAATCAGGCGCTCACGGATTCACATTTCGAAAAGAGAGCGAGAGAGACAATGAAAGAGAGGACTCGGACATGAAACTTGCCTTTGAAATCCTTAAAGTTCATCTGTTGAAATCATTTCTTTTTCTTAGCCTTTTTTGTTGGGCCTCTTTTGCCACTTTTCAAGCAATCAAAAATCAGGGAAAAACTCTTCTGATCGGCATTGACTCAAACGGTACGAGAATCATCACAAGCCAAGATGACCCACTGTTTAAGACCGAATTGATCTCGTTTTTGAAACACTATTTCTCGAAGGCCTATAATTTCTCTGCTCAGGATTTCTCTCAAAACGTTGGTGAGGCCACAAACCTCATGTCAGAAACCTTATGGAGGAGTGAGGGTGAAAATATTCAGAAACTAAAAGCACTTGTTGAAAAGTCAGGTCTTCTTCAAATAGCGAGACTCAGACAGCTCAATCAGGTCGAAAAGGATACTTTTCAAGCTCTGCTCCAGATCGAGCAAAAATCCCGTCTTCAGGTCGAGAGCTTTGAAATGAAGGTCACGCTTAAGATCGAAAAGGTGGAGAGAGCAGAGCTAAACCCCTGGGGCATGGAAATCACATCTATCACGGAGGAAAAACTATGAGGTTTATGGCCCTTTTTCCCTACAGATTCGTGCATATTTCGAGTGTTTTTATGTGTTTTTTGCCCAGTTTTTGGGCCTCCTCCCAGCCCAGGATATCCTCTCAGTTCTTTGACCGCTCAAAAGTTGGCTTAATCTACATCAGACCCGGACTCTCAAGTCTCATTCAATTTCCCTGCGAGATTGACGAAGCCAAGGTCGGATTAAAATCAAGCCTCGATGTCCAGATTTCAAAAACCCTTAAGTCCGAGCTCGTCTTGTCGGCAAGAACAAACCTCGCTGATCCCACAAACCTCATCGTTCGCTGCTCTCATGGACTTTTTGTCTTTGACGTCATTGCCAATCAGAAAAACCACCAAGACGTGATCCGAATTCTCGGCGGAACCAAAGGACCTGTGTTTTTTGAAAAGTCTTTAGATCAGATGGATCAAAATGGAGAGCGCCAAGACGGAAGTAAAATCAAAAATCAATTCCAGGCCAAAGACAAAAGCCCAACAGCTGCTGAAATCAAAAGATCTCCCTCTCTTTCTGAAATACTCAAGAAAACAGCCAAGCCCATAGGACAAGTCTCAATCCCGTCAGGCGAAAAAGATCAGACCCTTGTCCCCCCATCCAAAACAAATTGGCAATCTCAATCAGCTCGCAAAACCCCAGCCCCTACAAAAAAGGACAACATTAGATGAAGCCAATCGCACTTCTCTGTTTATTTCTATTTCTTGAAAGCTTTAAAGCTTTTGCGTCAAATAAAACTCTCGATGGCAGTCCCCTCATCGTACTTGAGGATCCTTCTCAAAGTTCGGCTCCAAAAAGTGGAGATGGTCTTCAAGAAGAAAAGCAAAACGAAGACAGCTTAAGTCTTAAAATAAATCCAAAAACAGAAACTATAGAAGCCGTTAAAAAAAGTCCCCTCAGTTTCAAAAGGGGGAATTCTAAAGCTCGCCCCCCTTTGAACTCATCAAGCGGCTTGACCTCAAATCTTCCGGCCCATTACTTGGTGAGTCACTTTTCAAAACAAACGTATACCGAGAGCTTCACACTTCTTCCCACTGATTCTATCAAAGAGAAGCTGAAGTCCATCAGGCCAGGAGACATTCTTCGAGCTCAAGTCGAGCACTCAGTGATCGCCTTTGCCGATGAAAAGGCACCCGTGATCGCTCGGATCATTTCGGGAAGTCTTGCCTCATCAAGACTTGTCGGATTCTCGCGCCTTGAGTCCAACTCAAATCGAGTCTTCATTGATTTTGAACTGCTCTCTCCAAAATCCAAGACCTCTTCTTTTTCCTTTAAGGGAACTGCTCTGACCGATCTCGGCACACCCGGCTTTGAGGGAATCTATCATTCAAAAGAGGCCAAGTATTTTGCGGGTGATTTTATCTCTACTTTTATGGCCGCCTATTTTGACGCCCAGGTTCCAAAATACACGAACCCATTTGGAGGAACAATCGAGGACACCTCGATGAACTCCGCTACAAAAAAAGCTCTCAGCCAAAGTGCCATGAGCTCGGCTGAGAGGTTTCGAGAAAAGCTTAAAAAGTTTCCCGAGTTCTCAGAGCTCAAAGGTCCCTTTGAAATTCAAGTCCTCGTTCTTGCCCCTGCCATTGAAAAACTAACAATCAACAAAAGGAGTCACAAATGCCCGTTATCAAACTCAACCCGGAAGCTGGAAATCGAATCAAGTTTTTCAAGGAACACGCCAAAGGCTTAGGCCTGAGAAGTTCTGATTGGACAAAAATTATCTCCCAACTTCTCCTCCATGAAAAAGAGGACGCCTGGTGGAAGCTCATCAACCGATATGCCGAGGAATCTTTTCTGATCGGAAAGGCCATTTCAGATCCCGAGGTCAGAGGAAAACTTCTGGGGTTGGTGAAGTCCTCGCCTCCCAGATCGAGGTTGATAGAAAACAAAGACCACCAGATCGCTCCGGAAATTGTCTTAAGAAAACACGGCGAGAGGCTATGAAAATAAAGAGCCTCTTTTTTTCTCCCTGTACCATTGCCTGTACCGCGACCTGTACCGCTGGGTGTACCGCGACACCATAGCTCAACGGTACAGGCAACGGTACACCCGAGGGGGAGTTAAATTATTGAAATGAATGGTTTTGGGCTCTGGCTATGTACTTCGTCCATTTTGTTGACCACCCACCCCCAACAAGTAGTTGAGGTCGGGTGGTCAACAAACCGCCAGAGCCCATTTCGGACGAAGATTTTGAAGTCAGATGAAGAGCACAAAAAAAGAGATTGGAGGGGGTGCAACATGAGGGGAAGAGAAACGGCTGATCTAAAGAAAAGGGAGAAAGTGTGATCGTGAATTTTATCAAAAAATCAGTTGATAGAGAGTATGAAATCCAACCAATTCCTCTTCAAAGATTTTCGAACTCTCTTTACGTTTTTGGTTACGGTTTAGGTTACGTTTTAAGGCTTCAAAAAATCACAGGTAAAACGTACCCTCAGACGTACCCCTCAAATTCATATCCCATTGAAATGAAATGTATTCTTGGCTCGGGCTTTGGCTGTAGCCAATCTCAAGACCACCCACCCCCAACGAGTAATTGGGGTCGGGTGGTCTTGAGAACGCCCGAGCCATTCGGAAAGGTCCAAAGGATTGGAATAATAACAGGGGCTGAGGTCAGAGAAATGAAGAGTATTTTTGAAGCCAAGATAGGAAATGATGAAAGGGAGAAAGCGTGAAGTCGCCAGAGAGATTTTTTAAAGAGCCCATGTCGCTGACAAAAAGAGATCTTCATCTGCTTGAGTTCTTAAATGAAATGGGGCCCATGGGAGTTGAGCCTTTGGCCTTTGCCTTCTGGGGACAGGACTGCTGGGAGACGAAACTCAAAAATTCAAGAGCTCGCATCAATCGCCTCAGAACAAATGGACTCATCGAGGCCATTGTTTTTGGGAAGAAAAATCTCTTCTATCGAACAACGCCCATCGGAGTTTCAGCTCTTAAGTGGTACCGCCCGGAAGTCCGCCAGCTCAAACCAACAGCTCAATTTTCATTTAATGTAAACCACTCGGCCCTTGTCGCCTGGACCAGAGTGAAACTTGAACAACTCTCGATAGCCAGTTTTTGGAGATCCGAAAGACGGCTCATCAGCGAAGACCTTCCGATTCAGAGAAAGACCTTGATGAGTAAAATGAAGGTCTTCATCCCTGACGGCGTCTACTCAAACTCATCCGAAAAAAACGTGATCTTTGAAATGGAGCACTATCCAAAATCTCCCTCTCAGAGAAAAACCAGAGTCTCGCAAATCAAGGGGCTATTGACCTACCTCCCCGCTCACTACCATCAACTTCACATCGTCTGCACATCCCAAATTGTCGCAGAGAGTTACAAGACAATGACTCAGGGACTTAAATCTGAGGTTCAGTGGATAGGAGAAATTTTTAATCAAAGGGAGCTTCAGCATGTCCTCAAAAAATAGGATGAATGAAAACGATCAAAATGGAGTTCTCATTGTCTCAGGCAGTTTGGGTGGAGTTCTTCTTCTTTTAAAAGTAGCCAAACTCTTGCCCATGGTTCTCTTAGGCCTTTTTTTTGGCCTGGTTTTAACTGGAGCCTGGGGACTTCAAAAATCCATACGGGTAAAGTGCTTCATCTTTTTTTCCAACTTCATGGTCCCCTTATCACTCGTGATTTTCATCTTTGGATTTCCAACGCATGGTCACATCTACTGGGGGATCTTTGAGTATCAGTGGGGAATAGATCTCTTCCACTGGGGAGCCTCGTCTTATAACAACTGGATTGAGACAGGACCATTTTTCGGATGGATCAAAAAATTCCTCAAATTGAAGTCCTTCTCCACAGTTGATGTCCAGCTCTACTTGTTAAAGATTTTTCTCATAGGTCTTTTGTCTCAACTTGGATTTCTCTTCCTCAACATCTTTTGAGAGGGGCACTGTCGAAAAACCTCATGGCCCCTTTGGCCGATGGGTTCTATCAGTGCCTAAAGCCCCTTCTCGATTCTGTTTTCTTGAGGTCCTTAAAGCTGGACACTCCTCAAAGGGAGAGTTTTTTGAAGGTAGGATTTTCAGGTCTATTTATCTTGTCAGGCGTTTTTGAACAATTCTCAGACGTCGCTCCCATGATTCAGGCCGCAGCTCTCCCCTATTTCCTTTTCCCACTGTTAGGAGTCTCCATTCTCCACATGTCTCCCCTTTTGGCGAAAGCCATTCTTAAGGCTTCAGAAGATCGGATTCCTCTTGAGGACGAAATTTTGATCGGTCACAAAATTGGAAACAAAAATGAGCCTGTCTATTTAACCAAGGCCAATCTCAATTATCATGTTCAGCTCATCGGCGGCAGTGGTGCTGGAAAAACCACCTTGATTCAGGTCATTCTCAAAAGTCTGATACCAAAAAAAATGGGCATCATCTTTGTCGATCTCAAAGCCGACTTTGATACGATTCAATGGATCAAAAATGAAGCCCAAAGATCTGATCGATTGAAAGATCTCGAATTCTTCTGTCTCACTCAGCATAAAATTTCAAAGCCCTACAATCCCATCAAACACGGCACACCTCAGGAAATTCTCTCTCAGATCATGAACTCACTCGATTGGTCTGAGGAATATTATAAGAAAACCGCCTCCCGAGCTCTCTCAGATCTTCTCTTAGCTCTTTGTCAAATCAGAGATCAGGAGGTGTTCCATTCACTCTCTCAGATTTGGCTCACTATCTCTCTCATCCTGATGAACTTGAAACTTTGGCCGTCTCTGAATTTTTGGACAATGAAACAAAAGAAACTCTCAGAAATAGAGCTGAGTCCCTAAGAGAAAAAGACGGATCGCGGCAAATTTCAGGACTTCTCTCCGATCTTATCAATATATATAGATCCTCAGCCGGCCCCCTCATCGGAAAAGAATCTCTCTCCCCTTCAGCCATTGATCTGAAAGAGACCATCAAACAAGGCAAAATCACCTACTTTCTTCTCAACTCCATGGCCGACAAAGCGTCTTGCACCCAACTTGGAAAATTAGTTCTTCAAGATCTCATCAGATCCGTAGGTCAAATCTATGACGAGGTCCCTGAAAAAGATCGACACCCCTGTCTATTAATCGTCGATGAGTTCGCAAGCTTTGCCACAGACAATTTCATCGATCTTCTCAATAGAGCCAGAGGAGCAAAACTTGGAATCATGGTGGCCCACCAATCCCGAGGATCTCATGAAAGTCTCCCCACTTTTTGTGATCAATTAGAAAGAAACTGCAATACCAAACTGATTTTCGGAACCGACAGCCCCGATGACGCCGAGTACTTTGCCTCCATGGCCGGAACTCGAAGCATACAAAAATCAACGGTGCGTTATAAACAAGGACTACTTTGGGATCAAAATACAGGTGAAAAATCAGTCAGGGACACTGAGGAATTTGTCGTGCACCCAAATCAAATCCGACAACTCGGACAAGGACAGGTGTTGAAGATTTCGCGATTGCTAAGTGCCGAGGTTGTGATCACCAATGTTACCCCACCATCAGATAACGCTGCACGACCGAAGAATAGTCTAGGAAATTTTTTACTTCACAAACTTTTTTTTGTTCGCTTAAATTAGATAAGGTTTAAGTATTCAGATAATAAACGATACGAACTTCAACTGGAGCTTTTTATGACGCCTAAGATGACCGCTAAAGATGCCGCAGAATTTCTTGGGATATCTCTTCAAGGGATTAACAAAGCCTTGAAATCTAGAGATGTGACCTTCAAGAAATCAGCTAACAGAATATACTTCAGTCATGATGCAGCAAGAAAACGTTTTCAGCTGCCCGTAAAACAGAAGACCCTTGCGTTTCAAGTTGTAAAAGGTGGAACCGGAAAAACTGCAATTGGGCTAAACGTGGCGATAAGAGCGTCTCTGTACGGTCTACGAGTGCTCTGCATTGACATTGACCAACAAGGAAACCTTACGAATCTTCTTGGAATTGACGGTGAAGAATACAAATGCATGTTTGATGCTCTTACCGATCCAAAATTAGTTTTCTGATCTGATCATTTCAGCTCTTCCAGGTATCGACCTTGTTCCGAGCAACTTGGATAATGCTCTCCTTGAAAATACATTGGTTATAAAAAAAATTAGACTCGATAAGGTATATGAGCAAAGAATCAAAGATGTTAAAGATCAATATGATCTAATAGTCCTTGATTGCCCTCCGGCACTAGGCGCTAACAACGCGGCCGCTGCATTAGCTAGCGACTTGGTTGTGTGCGTGGTTGATCCTGATAGCAATGCTATAAAAGGATTGCTGTACTCGTACCAGGAAATAACCCGTCTGGCAGAGGATAACGAACGAACCATACCTGTAAAAATTGTCCTCAATAAGTTTGATAAAAGAACAAGTCTTTCACACGACACGTTGGAAAAATTGATCAAGCATGAGGTTTTTGGTCCCATGCTTTACAAGTCATATGTCGGCACAAATCAGCAAATTCCAAATGCTAGCGCCAGCTTAACATCGATTTTGACTCACTCAAAGACTCTAGCGCTAAGGTGGACATAGATCTACTCACCAGAGAGATTTTGGAATTAGACCAAGCATTGGTACGCCGTAACCAAGAGAGGGAGTCAAAACCAAATAGTACCGGAGAGGCATCGGATATCATTTCTAACTCTTCAACCAATTAAACACACACCGAGGAATTTAAAATGCCAAGAATCGTTGAGGGTGAATCAAAATTAGGCCTGAAAAAGACGAACAAGGAGAGACGCAGAGCGTGGGCTTCAATTGACGATGCCCTAGATGAGGCTTGCCGGTATTGATCACAAAAAAATTGAGAACAAAAAAACACATAGTGAAGTTAATCTCCAACCGCAAAACAACATTGATTTTGACAAGAGTCATTTAAATGAACGAGATTTGGCTACATCAGGAGCAACGCAATCCCCTGCCGCTGCTATTGACGAAATCAACCTGGATGATTCTCGAAACGCCAGACCATTTCAACCCGGTTTTAACCCGGTTGAAACCGGGTTTGATAACGCGGTTATACATGACTCGATTGGAGGTAAAAATCAGTCGTCTCATGATCAGAATCAGAGGCCACGTATTAGCCAGACTCAAATTCGAGAAAAAACGATTAACCCGGTTAAACCAGATCTAATTAACCCGGTTATCAATGTGGTAGCTTCTAACTCTGCAGAAAATGAAACCTCACCAGAAGGTGTCTATATTTCATCTGAAATCAATTTACCTGAAAAACCTACCTCCAAGTTACAAAATCCATCAAATAACCCGGTTAAACAACCCGGTTACAACCTGGTTGAAAAAAATGGTGTCGCCAAATTGAACGAGCTATTAAACCACCCGCCAGATCACCACATCAGAAAAAACTCAGCAGAAAGAAACCAGAACCATAATGGCGAACGACCAACCAGGTTACAACCGGGTTGCATAACCAGGTTACGAATAAGCCCAAAAATGTCATATACAGAATCTGACTCCAAAATGAATATTGAACCCGGTTACAACCCGGTTCAATACCAGGTCGAGATCACCGCCATTGACAGGTATCAAACCCGGTTACTCGCAAACTACCCACGAATTTCAAAACCAGACCGGCTTTCTTCTTGAACGTAACCTGTGCTCCATCAGCAGGCATTGTCTGACAATATTTGATTTTTCTCGTGGAGACCCTCGGCGGAGGATGGACTCAACCATGTTGAAACCAGCTATCAATTTTAGAACAAATTCTACAAATACCCTTTGAATCCGTGAGGTCATCATTTAAACGACTCATTGCGGCTCAATCTTCTTCATCCAATATTCCTCTCGCAAAAGGCGGTCGAGGCGCAATAAGGGAAAATTGAAATATCTAAAGAAGTTATGGCTGCCTATATGAAATTAACAATACTCAGAAGAGAAGGAAGAACTCTATCTAGCAGTTGATAAATTGGGTGTAGATCGAGGACAACACCCCCAGTTCTTACCGGGTTCAACACCAGCCGAAAGCCCCTCTAGTAGTAGTAGTGATATTAATAATAAGAATACTACTAATACTATCGGCCCTGAATCCAAGCGACAGGACCTCCCCCGGAGACTGGCTTCAGATCCAAACTCCAGAGAATGTGAAGGCCATCGGTTTTGGTCAAACTCAAATCAAACAACTCTTCCAACTGGGTACCTTATCCGCATCAGAGGTTTAAGGAGTCGCTGGAGGCTTTTGCTTCGATTTTAGATGTCGGAGGGATCAGCAGACATGGATCAAAGCTTGCCTTTCTGATGGGGCATTCTCAAACGTTCTGGAGCCTACATTTCTGAAGGTCTGGTCAACGAGCTCCAAGGTCCAGGTGGAAAACAACGAGCAGCGAAGGAGAGGAGATGGCGGATCTCAAAAGCGCAAAGCTCAGGACAAGCTCACAGCTAAAAGCTCAGGAGATCGCCTCTCACATGACAGAGAGGAGAAGCTTTCACTTGTTCCTGCATTCGGACTGGTCAAGATGGGCAGCGTTTCTCATGAGAGGCTCGTGATGGCCAAAATTGGTTGAGGACTCTCTAAATCTTAAAAAACTACCCCCGGATCAGGTAGGGGACAAAGGGATCCAGTTTTTATGGAGGGAGGCAAGGTGGGTCAGTTTTGCAGAAAGCGATACAATTCAGAATATTACCTTCGCAACAAAGAGCGAATCAGAGAATATCAGCTCAAGGACAAGACTGAAATTCAACCCTCAATTGTTGAATCCCAACTCTCCTTGTTTGAAATTCAACGTGGTCCTCAAATCGCCGTCAACCTCGGAGTCAAACTTTCAAATTTGAGTTTCTTGTTGCTCCTCTCCCGATCTCCTTATTGCTGGAATCACTTACCTTTTTACTCCGTGAAGCAGTTGAATTTATCAGTCAAACAATTCAAAC